>JABSRA010000024.1 GCA_013215445.1 Oceanospirillaceae bacterium | reverse complement strand
CGCATTAGAAGAGAAATTGAATTTTTCGTTTGAATTAAAATCGACGCAAGTTACGCTGGGTAAATTAAGAGTTGAATTTATCATTGATTTCATGAAAGCAAACGGAAAAGCAGCGGGGAAAATCTTTAAAATCTGTGAAGGTGATTATGATGGGACTGCTAAGTCGATAAAAAAATCTTACTCATTCAAAAAAATAACCACCCGAAAATACTATGTGGGAGAGCATCAATTGCACATCGTTATCAATGGCATAAAGGTAGCCTCTAAACCATTTATTTTGAAGGCTGCTAAATCGAGCTAACCACTATTTTTGGTAGTTATAGGGGCGCACTATCTGCCCCGTATCCTGTCATTTATAGGTATTTGAGTGCATAAACTAAATGTTAGAGGTCACAGTGCCAGTGTGATCTAAAGTCACAGATTTGTGTAATAGGCCATATTTGTTTAAATAGTTGCTAATACTAGTGAACGTTGCCGTCTTTACCTTAGACTCGTGGTCAGCGGTGCTCACGCCTTGCATAAACACGCTACCAAGCATTAGCTTTAGGGGATTGATGTTTACTAATTGGGGGGTGAAATAGATTGTGTGATTAGCGTATAGCCGCTTGAGGTCGGTGGTTTTATAAATGGCGGCATTTAACATCAATAACGTATGTTCGGTACAGTTCTGGAATTTATTGTTCATTGGGTTTGAAATAACCGAGTAGTTGGCATTGTGCAGTTTTTTGCCAGCCCCGCTGCTGATAGCCTCAATTAATCGTTGTTGAACAGCCGCAGTGGGGATGGTTATTCCCGCCTTTAGCTGATGTGCGCCCCAAAAAAAATCAACAGGATAATCGGTCACTAAATCACTGAATTGTGGCTGATCGGTGCGTTGATATAAATTGTGAATGACATAGCCTTTTACCCGCTTGCTATTCTCTAAAGTAATATCCGAATAGATAGCGATAGCGGTGTGGGTGAAATGAATTCCCCTAGGTAAATCTCGAGGATCTTTGCCTACTCGGGAGATAATAAATGCTCTGGCACCTTGTGCGGCTGCATAACGTTCAACTTGCTTGGTAAAGTTGGCAATTTGATCAGCTGAAAAGTTTGCCTTTGCACTGCTTTGGCTTCCCGCAAACAAAGTCGGAGAAATTACCAATAGAATAGTGAGCAATATTTTATACATAATTAAATCCTTTAATTGCTATATAGATGCTTGTTTGGCTACTTTTACTGCATAGCGGCAGTGGGTGAAGGGTCTTGAGTAATGACTAAATCGGAAATTTCTAGAGGACTGTAGGCTTGCGTTGAACTTAGGATCTGGGTACCTGCCTTGTTACTGAGTTCTCCCACACTGCCAATGGCAATAAGGGGGATAGCGATAATGTTAGCAGTGGCTTTTACTGTGCCGACTATTATATGACTTGTCGCTAGTGCACTGTGTTTACTTGCTTGTGAAGCATGCTGTGAAGAGGCTGGTGCGGCCGTTGTAAATGATGAAATCAGTGATAAAACAACAAAAACGTTACATTTGAGATTGAATCTAGTCATAATATTTTCCTTATCATTAAAAGAAGAATCACTATAAAAATTGATTCTGCTTGGTCCTTTTATAAGACTATTCTGGGGGCTAACGGGTCGATACTTAAAATACTTCCCGTGTGATGAAGCAATTACCGTTGCAGTATTCAATTAAAGTGAGTAAAGATAAACTATCTTCGCTGTAGTATAATAATCGTCTACTTAAGGTATAAGAAAATAATACTATGAGCCAAGTTCAGCAGATCACCACCCTGATCAAAGAGCAGTTAAAGCAACAGCAAATCACTTATCTTGCGCTGGCCGAAATGCTCGGCATGAGTGAGGCGAACGTGAAACGTATGTTTGCCAAACAGGCGATCAGTATCAAGCGGCTTGAGCAAATATGTGACGTTTTAAAATTGTCCATTGCTGAATTATTTCTGTTGTTAGAGCGAAAGAAAGAGCTAGTCACCACCTTGACCAGAGAGCAAGAGCAACAGTTGGTTAAAGACCTTAAGCTGCTACTGATTGCCGTCTGTGTGCGCGACGCATGGACCATGGAAGAAATATTGCAGCACTACCATATCAATGAGCATGAATGCATTCAATTATTGGCCCGCTTAGATAAGTTAAAAATGATTGAGTTATTGCCAGGTAATCAATATCGCCTGCTGATTGCGCAAGATTTCAAATGGCTACCCAATGGCCCATTAGAGCGCTACATTACTCACTTTGTGATTAAGGACTTTATGGCGGCGGGTTTTAAAGAGGCTGAGAGCTTTCGCTTTTATATGCCGGGCACCTATTCTATCTCCTCGATTGAAATACTCAGAAGAAGATTGCAGGACTTAACTAGGGAGGCGGCAGATTTAAACCAGCAAGATGCAAAATTACCGGTTAGCCAACGAAAACGGGTGGGTCTGTTGCTGGCCATGCGCCCCTGGGAACTCGAACAATTTCAGGACTTGCGTCGTGATAAAAGTGAATAAGCCGCTGCGAATGACAATATTCGGCTTAGCTGACTATTAAGGTACAGCATTTGCTGTTTAACCATAATGGCAGATCAAGCTAGTTGATTTGCGCTTCTCTCATTGTCACAGCTGTTTGTACATCTCCCATTTCTTTGATTAGCCACTGTTTAAAAACCTTGATGGCATAGCTCAATGAACGGTCTTTTTGGTAGACCAAGTAAAATGAACGGTGGATGTTCAGGGGTAAGTTAAAGGGATGAGTCAAAGGGGTGAGTCAGCTTGCCTGATTCAAGTGCTGTATCAAGCTAGTTGCTTTGCGTTTCTCTAATTGTCTTAGCTGTTTGTACATCTTCCATTTCTTTGATTACCCACTGTTTAAAAACTTTCATACCATAACTTAATGAACGGTCTTTTTGGTAGACCAAGTAAAAAGAACGGTGGATGTTCAGGGGTAAGTCAAAGGGGATAATCAGCTTGCCTGATTCCAGTTCCGGCCCGAGTAGCGCTGGATCTCCCAAGGCAATACCAAGACGCTCAGCGGCCGCGGCATTGGTTAACATACTGTTGGATAGTTGTAGTCCATGTTTGCGCTCACGAAACTTAATACCTGCTAATGCTAGCCACTGACTCCACTCTGAAAGACGCTTGGTGACATGAATCAGCGGGTGAAAGCGAATGTGCTCAGGTCCTGATAGCGGCTTTTTATCGGTGATAATTAAGGGGCTGCAGATTGGCACTAAATAGATATCCCTTAAAAAATGCACCTGCACCTCGGGCCAATCACCATTGCCAAAATAAATGGCCATGTCGGTACTGCTTTTATCAAAATCTATCAACCCCATAGACGCGTTTATTTGTAGCTCTATGTCGGGGTAGAGTGCTTGAAACCGTCCTAATCTGGGCATCATCCAGCGGGTTAGAAAATGCGGGGTCATACTTATGGTAATGGTATGCGTTTCAGATTGGGTTTTTAACTGCTCGGTTGCCGCGGCAATATCTTTCAGTGCCGCCTGAATTGATGCCAAGTATTTTTCACCATTCTCGGTGAGTTCAGCATGCCTCTTTACTCTTTTGAACAATGTAACGCCTAAATAATTCTCTAACCCTTTTATTTGATGACTGACTGCAGAGGCTGTCACTGATAGCTCTTGGGCTGCATGAGCAAAGCTGCCAGTGCGGGCTGCCGCTTCAAAACTGCGCAGCGTATTGAGTGGGGGGAGGCGTAGCATGATTTCCACCATTGATGAATTATTTTCATCATTGTGCTGAAAATTGATATTTTGTGCAACTGCTTTCAGCGCTTTATAATACTCTCATATTAATTCAGGACACTTTACAAGTTACTTGTAAAGATACTCCTGAGCAACTTGGAGTTATATTATGTCAAAGCAAAATCATCAAGAGATCTTCAGCACTGAATCTGGAATTGTCAATGTTGAATATTATAGATTGGAAGCGAGTCGTCTTCGCAGCGAATATTTGCTGACTCTGTTTAAAAGCGCTCAAGCTTCTCTAAAGAAGCTGTTTGGATCTAAAAAAGTGAGCAATGAGTCGGCAATCGATATCTTTACCATTGAAAAATTAGCTAGATAATTACCGTTTTCCTTGTCAGGTGGCATCGATAGTTTTCAAGAGTGATTATCGGTGACACCGGACAATTTTTGCGTTTAAGGTGAGTATTGTAGGCAATATTCGAGTGTGCTTAAGTGTAATTGATTGCTATCAAAATGTTCACTGACTATACTGTATAAAAAACCAGTATAGGCAAGTGAATGCGTAAAATAATACATTGTGATTGTGATTGTTTTTACGCCGCCGTTGAAATGCGTGATGATCCATCACTGGTTAATATCCCTATTGCCATTGGGGGAAGCTCCGATCGACGAGGCGTGATCTCTACCTGCAATTACCCTGCGCGTGAGTTTGGTATTCACTCCGCGATGGCGACTGCTTTAGCGTTAAAACGCTGTCCTCAGCTACATCTTATCTCTGGCAATATGCAGAAGTATAAAGATGCTTCAAAACAAATTTTTGATATCTATCGTGAAATTACCCCATTATTAGAACCGCTGTCTCTAGACGAAGCTTTTCTCGATGTCAGTCGTGTCGATCGCTATCGAGGCAGTGCGACTAGAATCGCCGAATATTTACGCTACCGGGTCGAGAAAGAGGTGGGTATCACTATTTCAGCGGGCGTCGCTCCCAATAAGTTTTTGGCTAAAATCGCCAGTGATTGGAATAAACCCAATGGCTTAAAAGTAGTCACGCCAGACGGTATTGCGAGTTTTGTCGAGCACTTGCCGGTTAATAAAATTCCAGGTGTAGGTAAAAAAACCGCCGAAAAAATGCGCTTATTAGGTATTGAAACTTGTGAACATGTACGTGCCAAGGGCGATGATTTTTTGCAACAGCATTTTGGGATGTTTGGCGCGAGGATATTTCAGTTAAGCCAGGGGATTGATGACCGGGTGGTCTCTAATCAACGCGATACTAAGTCGGTGAGTGTGGAACATACCTTTGCGATTGATATTGATAGTTGTCACTCATGTCTTGAGCAGATTTCAATGTTGCAACAAGAGCTACACCGGCGCTATCAGAATCTTAAACAGCCGCGCACCGTGAGTGGGCTATTCGTTAAATTAAAATTTTGTGATTTTACCCAAACGACGGTAGAGCAGCAGGCGAGCATTAGCCAACAGTCCCTGTTTAAAGACATGTTAGTGCAGGCTTATCAAAGAGGCGCTAAGCCGGTGCGATTAATTGGTTTAGGTTATCGCTTGATGAAAATCTCTGACCGTAATTACCAACAGTTAATATTACCTATTTAACCAAAGCTTAAGTTGCAGGTGTTTAATAGAGATGAATTAGGCGGAGCCAAAATCATCAGAGAGTTAACTGCCCGCAGCTTGGAGGCTGTCGCGAAAGATGGTAGGGCAGGGGAAAACTGGCGAAATAGCGCAGTTAATGTGCCCCTCGTTTTAGGTACAGTGCGGCCCCGATTGTTGGGCATTAATGGACGTTGGGCAGTCGATAATAATCCGCTGGCGGGTTTTAAAATGCCGATTATGTACAGTATTCTAAGCAGATTCTACCGTCTTATATTTCGAGAAGTGCTTAGCAATGATGGTTGCAGATGATTCTTGCAGGCAGTTCTTTGCACAAGGTTAAAATACAGATCGATCGATCAAACTAAGTGTAGAACATAAGAGCCATAAAAGTATAATGTTGAGTTAATGGTGAATAGAGGATGGACAAAGCTCACAGCCCAAATTTGCACAAGTTCCTCCACTAACACTGACTTTAAATAGTGTATTTGTAGATGGGCGTAAAATATTCGGCTGGAAGTGATATGCCAGCACCCATTCAATAAATTCTATTGTTTAGTTAGTAGTGATGTTTTAATAAAATATACAATTTTATAAGAATACTAATAATCCCTCAGTTAATGTTAAAAGAGAAAAACAAAGTGACCTGTTTTAATCGTCTAAACCTTAAATCATTACTGGTTCTTTTCATGGTTGTTGCCATACCTTTATCAGCAAATTCTGCTCCTGGCCATCATGAATTGGTGACGGGTTATGAGTCTTTTTTAGGATCAAGCACAAGCACTGGCCAGACAAAAACATTTTCATTGACCGCTGCAGTTACCCAGTTATCCATTGGTAGTGGCAAGCCAATTTCGGTTTGGGCTTACAATGAGCAAATTCCTGGGCCAATTTTAAGAGTTAATAAAGGCGACAGGGTAAAGGTGCTTTTTCAAAATAATTTGCCCGAGTCTTCCACCATCCATTGGCATGGCATAAGAGTGCCAAACAATATGGATGGCGTCCCTAACCTTACTCAAGCCCCAGTAGAGCCAGGAGAATCGTTTACCTACGAGTTTCAAGCAGTAGACAGTGGTACTTATTGGTTCCATCCCCATTCAAGAACTCATGAACAACTAGAGAGAGGATTGTACGGCATATTAATTGTGGAAGACCCCGAACATAACCAAGTGCAAGGTCAACAATATGACCAAGAATGGGTGTGGGTTTTGGATGATTGGTTGCTCGACTCCGATGGCGCCATCGATGATAGTTTTGCAATAGGTGACTTAGATGCCGGCGGGCGCTTGGGGAATTTGTTGTCTATCAATGGCAAAGAACTTCCAAGTTACCAAGCAAAGACAGGTGAGCGTATTCGTTTGCGCATCATTAACGTGTCTAATGCGCGTAACTACAAATTAGATTTTGGACCTGCTAAAACAAGTATTTTTGCAGTGGATGGAAATATAAGTGCACAAGCCCAAAACGTTGCTACTTTTGATATCACACCGGGTAATCGAATAGATGTGGATCTCACCATTCCAGCTTCTTTAAATTCTGCCAATGCAGAAACTTTAATTAAAGTGAACAACCTATTTTCACATCGTGAAGCGAGCGGTGATGTTCCCAATGGAGTGCAAACACTTGCAACCATAAAAGTACTTGGAAAAGTGAATATACAAAAAGACTTCCCAGTACCCTCTCACGATAAGTTGCCCGATTGGGATAACGCCCATAATACGCCCATAGACTTTTCCTTTGAATTTGATAGCCGCATTAATTTTAATTTTTTATGGACCGATAATCCTCTCACAAGTTATGTGATTAATGGCAAAACCTACGGAGAGCATGAAGTGACAACGCTCAAAAAAGGCGAGTTTTATCATCTAAGGTTTACCAACGGCACCGGCCTATATCACCCTATCCACATGCACGGGGTGTTCTATAAAGTATTGAGCCGTAATGGCGTAAAAGTGAATGAACCTTATTTTCGAGATACCGCCCTACTCGATTACAACAGTTCAATTGAAATTGGAGTTGTACCACTTGATGTGGGCTCTTGGGTAATGCATTGCCACATGTTAGAACACGCGGCACTGGGAATGATGACCGTTTTTGACGTTATTGAGTGAAGTGTGAAAAATAAGATATTCTGAGAAATTAGAGTGCCTGTCGCAGAAACTATCCTGTATGCCCCGCAGGGTAGATCACTAAGCGGCCAGCAGAGATGAAATCTTGTTTCATCTATATTTATTTTGTCAAAACGTCGCCATTCACTTCGCATTCTTCCGCGGATTTGACCGCTTAGACTTACGTTATAACAAAAGCACAGGGAACATCTGGGGACTTATTCGCTACTTCCTTAGCTGCCACTAAAAAATCGGCGTACTTATACATGGTCTCAAAGTAAAAAATAAAAACATCAGAGCAAAACTCTGATTTTTTGGGGTGTTGCCGGGCAGAATATTAGTTAGCCGAGTCGATTAAGCCTGCATGGCAAAACCGTGATATCAATGGCTACTTAAAGCTGATTGCCCAAGCGTGTAAATACAAACATCAAATTCCTATCGTGGATAAAAGCAGACAGTAGCATAATTCAATTTTTATTGGATGTACATGACCCTACAGTTAAAAGGGGCTGCACTTTTTTAAACATAAACCGGCCTCAAACAAGAGGCCTTTTAAAATATAATCTACCTAGCCAGCAGTGGATATGCAGCATATTGTAGGTTTAACGTTAGCACGGCGACTAAAAATTAGTGGGCTGTAAACAATTAAAATATCGGATCAATTTAAACGGTTATCTACAGGGTTGGTTATTAATGCGAATGATAATCATAACTAAAGGTTGTTGGTTAGCTATGATTTGCGCTATGATTCTGTGGTTATTTCCTATTTTACCTCACCCGCTTGGGTTTTATGTTTTAGATCAATGTTCTTAGCTAGCGCGAATCTTATACTTTGTTTTGCAACACCAATATTGAGCGTCTCTGGCTCAATAAGTTCTCTAGTATTGCTTTAAAATACTCAGCACATTGACCGATATTACTATTATGGACAGATTATGAACGCAGATTTAAAAGGTATTATTTTACGTATTGGAGCGACGCTGTTTTTTGCGATCATGGTATTGTGTATCAAAATGCTGGCCGACGACATTCCAGTGGGCCAAATTGTCTTTTATCGCAGTGCAATAGCCCTGCTGCCGCTGGTGGCTTTTTTAATGATGAGTGGCGAATTTCCCTCAGGTCTAAAGACTAACAGGCCTGTGGGGCACTTAATGCGCTGTCTATTTGGCTGCCTCGCTATGTTTGCCTCCTTTGCCTCGTTAAAATATTTACCGATGGCCGATGCTACCATTATCGGCTTTTTAGCGCCGATTTTTACCGTTATCATGGCCCGTATTTTCCTGGCAGAAACTGTTTCACGGGCCCGCTGGTTTGGGGTGGTGTTTGGTTTTTCTGGCATGCTGGTACTAATATTACCGCAGATGACTCATCTAACCTTGGGTAATGATTATTTGCTGGGGGTTGGTTTAGGCTTAACCATGGCATTTTTTACCGCGGTGGCTAAAATTCAAATCCGCCGCTTAGCGCAAACAGAACACGCGGGAGCAATCGCGTTCTATTTTGCACTCACCTGTGCCTTTGCCGGTTTGATGACGTTGCCACTGGGTTGGGTCGAGCCAAACCCCCAGCAGTTATTACTCTTGATCGCCTCTGGGGTAACGGGGGGCATTGCCCACATACTGATGACGTTGAGCTTTCAATTTGCAGAGGCTTCTAAATTGGCCACGTTCGAATATTTGATGCTGGGTTTTGCGGCCGTGCTTGATTTCGCATTTTTTCAGATTATCCCCGAATGGAACTTCTACCTATCCTCGTTGTTTATCGTGTTAGCCACACTGACAGTAGCGTTTGAGGGTAAGCGGATCTGGTTTAAAAGAAAAGCTGCCTCGGTTTAGACCTCGAACAGTGAGGCATGAGTTCTATCATCACGAGATCAGCTTAAGGGGCGATTGGAGGATATGTGGGTTTTTAGCAGAACGCGGGAAACGGGTATGGCATCCACTGCGCCTTTTTAGCGGTAGAGCTCGGGGGTAATCAGTATGCTACTCTTCATGGCTCTACTCACCGGGAATATCTGAGGGGGCTAAACAGCTTGCTCTGGATGTTGATTAATAAAATCATAAAGGACTATTATGCATAAATATATGGCTGCAGTGGCTATCAGCTGCTGCTTTATGGCGGGTATTAGCAGCGCAAAAACGATTAATATCGTAGCGGATACTAGTGTTGCTTCGATTACTGCAAAACCTTGGTTGCGTGACTATCTCCCTGACAATACTTTGTTTTATGCAAGAATTCCCTCAATTTGGAATACCTTCTCCTACAAGCAAGATAGTTTTAAATACGCCTTGGGTAATCCTCGTTTTACTCAGTCTATCAAAAAATTGCAACAATCAAGTGGCTCTCTGCTAGATAGCGCGGATAAACAGCTCAGACCTTGGTTAAAATTATTTATTACGCAAATTAATGGGCCGATTGAACTGGCAGTTTTACCCGGTGCGGCGCTGCCTGAACTGCTAATTTCAGCGAGCATAAAATTCACTTCGCAAAGTGATTTGCAACAGTTGATTACCAAGCTGCAAGGGCAGCGAATTATCACGGGTGTCGCTGCACCTTTAAAAGATGGCAGAGGCTTACTCAAAGCCAGTATCGGCAATGTGCCTTATCGCTGGAATAAAGAAAAGGATCGACTGACGTTATTGGTGCGCTTAGGGGGGGCGGCGATCGTCGACTTAGATGACCAACTAGCGTCACTAATAGCTAATAATAACAGTCCAATGCTGGCTAATGAGCAACAGCTGGATAGCTCTGGGCAAGGATTGTATCTATGGTTGAATAACACCTTAGCCTACCCTCTATACCAGGGCATGCTGCGCTCATTTAATCTTTCAGCGCTGCAAGTATTGTCGCTAAAGGAGATTAAAAGTATCGCCATTAGCGCGGGGGTAAGAGATCACAAGGGTAGAGTTAAACTGCAAATAGAAGCACCGACGACTGGCTTGATACGCTCAGTGCTTCCCACCAATGCCAATACTTTAGATATCACTACGGCCGGAGAGCCTAGCTGGTCAGTATTGATGGCGATTCCATCCAGAGAGCAGTTTGCACTGATAGAAGAAAGCCTTAATAAATACACTGCTAACTATGCAAAATACCAGTTAATTAAAGCTAAATTCAGTCAAACTTTTGGCTTTGAAATTGCTGAGATATTCGCTGCGATAGGGGCAGAGTTGGTCGGTGTTTCAGATGAGGTCGGTGAATACGGTTTGATAAAAATCCGCGACCTGCAACAGTTTAATACCTTATTAAGCGCGCTGAAAAAACAGCCTAAGGTGACGTTTACCAGCCAGAGTGTGGCGGGAGTGACAATAAATCATCTTAGATTTCCAGGCTTGAGCAACCTTGTTGGACCGACCATAGGATCTGAACAACCATCGCTGGTAGATAAATTCCTCAATACCTCAAGTAGCCATTTATACTGGCTGCTAGATGGAGAGTTTTTGGTATTGGCAAGTTTGCCGCAAATATTGATAGATAGGCAGCTGGCCAAGCAACAGGTGAATTTGGGTCAATGGTATAAAGAGACCCAGCGACAAGATATTAGCGGCAGTACCTTAGCTATATCCGGCTCAATTGAACATGCACCGAGAAAAATTTATTATAGTTATTTAGAGGCGATGCAATTTTTGGCGGATCTAAGCGGAACTGAAATAGATACATTTTCACTGCCCTCCGCTAAACAGCTAGCGCTAGCAGAGCGGGGCTCTCTGGGTTTCCAACTAGACTCAACTGAAGAGGCGATAGCGCTGGAATTGAGCTTTGAATCTACCCCCGCGGATTTCTTCTTACTGGCCCCAGCAATGGCGACCTTCTCCAGCTTCGGACTATTAAGTGCTATCGCCATCCCCGCGTATCAGGATTATATTTTTAAAGTGAATTTGGGGCCTGCGTTATTAGGGGCGCAAGGCCTTAAAGACCAAGTAGCGGCCGCCTATTTGCAAAATAGTCAGTTTCCGAATCAACCGTTGCGCGATGAAATACTCTCTTCAATCATGCCGAGAGCTGGATACCACTTAGATCTCGTGGCAGATCTAGGAGAGGTGATTACGACGTTTGGAGGGAAGCGCGATAAGTTCATAAAATGGACTCCAGTGATCAGTGCAGACAGCGTTACTTGGCAATGTACTTCTAATTTGCAAGCAAGCCTTAGACCTGAGTTATGTGAACCGGCCAACTGGTAATAAACAAGCAGAGTCACGGGCATTGCCAGTAACAAAGTGATGCCCCTTGGCTCTGTGCCTGTTGACTATAAATTTACCTGGATTTCCAAGGGCTTTGATTATGCACAGTGCAGGCGAGAAAACTTGTCATCCGCTGGGTAGTTGACATTATTATTGCCACTGATTAAGGTAGGGTCATGAATATAAATCTTACGCAACTAATCGCTCGAATTATCATCATTCCAAAACAATGGTGGGCTTTTTGATGCGTTGTTAAGTTGTCAAACCCGCCCAAGAGGCGGGTTTTGTCTATCTGCCTCTAGCCAGCATGGAGGTAGTATGAAAAAAATAGCCGTTTTTGGTAAGCCCGGCAGCGGTAAGTCTACGCTGAGTAAAAATCTGGCGGCAGCGACCGCAATCCCCTTGCACCCCTTAGATTCCATAGAATATAAAAACAATGGTGATCGGGTAGATCGAAAGACTTACGACAGAGAACATGAAAATATACTGGCCGCGGATCGTTGGATTATTGATGGTCTAGGACCCATGAAATCTTTTAAGCAACGATTAGAGGCCGCTGATACTTTAGTTTATATAGACTTACCTTATGTTGTTAGTTATTGGCTAGTCACCAAGCGACTGCTAAAAGGCTTATTGGTAAAACCTGAAGGTTGGCCAGCGGGTTGCTCCATTATTAAAGGAACGTTCACCAGTTATAAAGTGTTAAAACGTTGTCCGCAGTTTTGGAATGATGACTTCTTAGACCAATTAACAGCAACATCGACGCACAAGTCACTCATTGTGATTCGGTCGATCTCTGAGTTAAATAGCTTCGTTAAGGAACAGGTGAAGTCTAAGTTATAAAACTCATCTGTGTTGGCTCAGTCGCATCGCTACGGCCCTTTTAAATATAGATAGCCCACATCCCTAGCGGCATTCATTCAACTATTATTATTATTACTATTATGCAATTTTTTTAATATTTCACAGTTATCGACAATATCATTTGAGCATGATTTAGCTAATTTATAGAGGGTCGCTTCAAGCATGGTTAATTCAGAGATTGTCTGGCGCACTTTAGCTAATTGTTGTTCAATTAGAGAATCCACTTCCCCACAAGATGAATTCTTATCGGCTTGCATTTGGATCAAGGTTTTAATTTGTTTGATGGGTATTTTCAATTCCCGGCAGCGCCTTATAAAAATCAAGGATTCGACACCCCCAGCATTGTACTCTCGATAGCCGTTGTGATTTCTAACCGCTTTAGGCAGTAACTCAATTTCTTCATAGTAGCGAATAGTCTTACTCGGCACATTGGCTAATTTAGCCAGCTGGCTAATTTGCATAACACTTGACCTTACAGTTACTGGAACGTTTATGATGCAACGATTAGTACTATAATTCAATAGAGGGCTCCCTATTATGTCAAATTGCTGTGCCGGTGAAGCAAAAACTGCTGCCGAAAGAAAACTACTATGTATCGTGTTAATCCTTAACTTCATTATGTTTGTGGTTGAATTTATCGCGGGTTGGTTAGCCAATTCCAGTGGTCTACTCGCCGACTCGCTGGACATGCTCGCCGATGCTGCCGTTTATTCCCTCAGCTTGTATGCCGTTGGTAGAAGTTTATATTACAAAGGTCGTGCGGCATTATTAAACGGCTACTTACAGCTTTCGTTAGGCTTGCTGGTTCTTTTTGATGTTGCTAGGCGCATCTATCAAGGGAGTGAGCCACAGACTGATTTGATGGTTTCTATTAGCTTATTGGCACTGACGGTCAACATGATCTGTTTTGCGATGCTGTATCAGTTCCGCAAAGGTGATATTAACTTAAAAGCGAGTTGGATATGTTCACGTAATGACATGCTGGCAAATATAGGTGTGATGATCTCAGCCGTTTTAGTCAGTAAATTAAATGCCGCCTGGCCTGATTGGGCAATCGGAGCATTCATCGCCCTGGTGGTTATACATTCGAGTAAAGCGATTATTAGCGAAGCCAGAATCTCCATGCAAGAAAGCAAAATAACTGAATAAGAATCTCTTTGATGAACTATTCATTAATTTCTATGCTAGCACTCACTTCCCTTAGTCCCATGATGAAAAAGTTCATGCTTGGGCAAAATTGGGCAGTAAAAATACGACGCTGCCTGCAGGTGCACTAGGTGTTTTTATATAACATCGTCACCGATACCTTAGGATCGATTTTTTAGGTGTTTTGTTGCGTATAAGGTAGGGGTAGTACAATATAGCTATGATTATTCTTTAACGCAGCTATTAAGGAGTGGCATATCAGACTCAAGTATCGGATATTTAAGAAACTTAAAAAATCATCCAGCGTGCTAATGGTCTTGACTGTATCGATTATTTTGTCGGTTGTTACCATTTACGCCATGCATAGTTATCAACAACAGCAAATGCACGCAGCCATTCATAGCTCCGCTAACCGTTATGTCAATCGAATTGAGAGTAATATCAATCAGGCATTATCTGCCACTTTCCCACTAGCCACCCTGATCCGCAGTCAACAAGGCGATGCAACAGGTTTTACTAAGCTTGCAACTGAAATGTTGCCTTTCTACCCTAGCGTCTCGGCTCTGCAACTTGCCCCTGATGGTATTGTCCAATACGTTGTGCCCTTAGCAGGGAACGAAAATGCAATCGGGCATAATATACTCTCTTCAACTGATCAGAATAAAGAAGCTATTGCTGCCATAGATAGGCATAAATTATCCCTGGCAGGACCTTTTGATCTTGTACAAGGTGGCCTTGGAGCCGTTGGCCGACTACCAATTTATTTGCACCGTGCCGACGGCGGGCAGTATTTTTGGGGCTTCGTTTCTGTCTTAATGCGTATTCCACAAATACTTGAAACGGCAAAACTTGCCGATCTTGCAGAGGCTGGATTCGCCTATCAGCTATCACGTATTCACCCAGACAGCGGAAAAACTGAAATTTTTGCAAGCTCAGTAGCAGCAATATTAGCCAACCCTGTGGTCAGTGTTATAAAAATCGCCGATGCAACTTGGCTGTTGAAAATTTCACCCAAAACTGGCTGGGTTAATAACAGTTCAATATGGTTAATGTCTCTGCTTGGCTTCCTTTTTTCGATATTAATAACCTTTTCCGCGGTAGCAATAAAGCGCTTCAAGGGCAGTCAACAATCACTTAAAGAGTTGGTATCGGAACACACTAAAGCACTCGACAATAATTTCAAACGCCAGGAATTGGCATTTAAGTCTGCTAAACAGGGCTGGTTTGAGATAAATGTGCAGACAGGTGAGGTTAGTTTGAGCGATGAATATATGAAATTGCTCGGTTACCAGTTATCTGAATTTACCACAACCCTGAAACAATGGCGTCAAAATGTGCATCCGGATGACTGGAAACCCGCCTTCAGCCTCTATAAAAAATGCCTGAAATCGGGTTCGACATTTGAGTTGGAATATAGGGCGAAAACTAAAGATGGAAAATGGTTATGGCTACATACCGTGGGTGAAATCACTCAGTGGGACAAGCATAATAAGCCACTGCTCAGTACCGGCATTCATACCGATATTTCACTACGCAAGCAGATAGAGCTAAGAGATCATGCCCGCAGCGCAGTGTTGGAGAGTTTATTTCGAGGCGAGCCGCAAAAAAAGACGCTAGAGCTGATAGGGACATTCATCGAGCAGGAAAAAGTGGGCGCATTATGCAGCGTGCTTTTAGTAAATACCCAGGGAACAAAACTTCATTCGGGTGTGTCGGTAAGTCTGCCTGATTATTTTATTAAAGCAATCGACGGTACCAATATTGCTGAGGGTGTGGGCAGTTGCGGTACGGCTGCTTTCAGAAAAAGTAGAGTGATTGTCGAGGATATCCAAACTCACCCATATTGGGCTAAGGCAAAAGGACTTGCTGCCAAAGCCCAGTTAGCCGCCTGTTGGTCTGAGCCGATTATCGGCGCAAATAAGCAGCTGCTTGGCACCTTTGCAATCTACCAGCGTACTCCGAGTGTACCCACGGAAGACGATTTTAAATTGCTTGAATTCGCCGTTCAACTGAGTGTAATAGCCATTGAACGAAATCTGTCAGATGAAAAGCTGCAGCTGTCTTCTCGGGTCTTTAGCAATACTAATGAAGGTATCTATATTGCTGATATATCTCGAGTTATTGTTGATGTTAATCCGGCTTTCGCCAGTCTCACTGGATACCATCAGAGTGAAATAATAGGCCAGAAAACCAATCTCCTCAGGTCTGATAGACACAGCCCTGCTTTCTTTGAGGAGCTGTGGCAAGAGCTTATTGAGCAGGGGCACTGGCAGGGTGAGATCTGGATGAGCAAGAAAAACGGCCAGTACTTCGTAGCCCGCCTCTCCATGTCTGCACTCACCAATGATGCGGGTGTAACGCTCCACTACGTCTGTTTATTCTCAGATATAACCCAGAGTAATCAACAGCAACAAAAACTGGAGTTTATGGCGCACTATGATGAACTCACTCTTTTACCTAACCGCACACTGCTTGCAGAGCGATTTACCTTAGCCATTGCGCACAGTAAACAATCTGGCACTCAACTCGCCGTTTGTTTTCTTGATATGGACAATTTCAAACCGGTTAATGATAACTATGGGCATGACATAGGTGACCAATTACTCATCGAAGTGGCCCAGCGGATCAGAATCAGTATCAGAGATGACGATACTGCTTCACGCCAGGGTGGTGATGAATTTGTCCTGCTGCTAGGTGACTTAGAATCACTGGAGCACTGCGACGCTATGTTGCAAAGAATTCTATATTCACTGGCTCAGCCTTATACTCTTGATAGACATATTTTTACCATTACTGTGTCCATTGGGGTAACGCTATTTCCTGTTGATGATGCCGATCTAGACACTTTATTGCGTCATGCTGATCATTCGATGTACAAGGCCAAGTTAGCAGGTAAAAATCGTTATCATCTGTTTAATCCTGAGCAAAATCAACAAAGAATTCAGCAGCGCCATCAACTTGAGGAGTTACAGCAAGCCTTTTCTAATAATGAGTTTTCTTTATATTACCAACCAAAAGTTAATATGAAGACTGGAGAGGTATTCGGTGCTGAAGCGTTGATTCGCAGATTACACCCAGAGCAAGGATTGATTCCACCGGCTGAGTTTTTGCCTATCATTGAAGATACAGAGCTAGAAATTGTGATCGGTGACTGGGTTATTAGTGAAGCACTAAAACGAATTGTGCAATGGCAAAATATGGGAATATTTATTGAAGTGAGTGTTAATATTTCTTCCTATCACTTGCACTCACCATCATTTTTAAGCCAGCTTGAAAATAATTTGGCCGGTCACCCCGGTCTAAACGCCAAATATTTACAATTAGAAATATTGGAAAGCAGCGCACTGGGCGACCTAAATGCGATCCGCAGTATTCTCACTATCTGTAGGGAAAAATTTGGGGTGAATATAGCTCTGGATGATTTTGGTACCGGTTATTCTTCACTGACTCACCTGCGAAATTTACCTGCTGGCACGATTAAAATTGACCAGAGCTTCGTAAAAAACATGCTTGATGATGCTGATGATTATGCCATTATTGATGGGGTGCTGGCGCTGGCAGGCTCCTTTAATCGAGAGGTAATTGCAGAGGGTGTTGAAACCACAGAGCACGGTCTGATGCTACTTAAAATGGGCTGCGAGGCAGCACAAGGTTATGGTATTGCCCGGCCTATGCCCGCAGCTGAAATGCCAAATTGGTTGGATAATTATATCCCCAACCAGCAATGGCTAGACAGTGGCACTGTACCCTGCAAAAAACCGCGGATTAATTTCATCATTCAGAGAGAAAGCAGTACGGAAAATTAATGGAAATCACTGATACAATCTATAGATCCATGTAGTGATTGTGTCACTATATTATAAATAATATGCATGCCTAAGCCACTGTTTCCTATACCGCGTTTTGTGGTATAAAAAGGGTCATAAAGTTGTTTCAGCTGCTTTGCATTCATCCCCCGACCGTTGTCTTGATAATGGATCAAGATCGTCTGGTCTTGCTGGGTAACTTCTATAATAATCTGCCCCTGCGCCTTCCCATCAAGGCCATGTTGTAATGAATTAACCACCAAGTTGGTTAAAATTTGCGCCACATCTCCCGGGTCACCATAAATTTCAATATCTTCATCGCAGCTCAGGGTGATCTCATAGGGTGTTTGTCCAGCCATTGGTCTCAGGCTCATCAACACCCCATCAATATATTTTTTAGCGTTATACAAGCGTATATTTTTGTCTGACTGATCAACAGCCACTTGCTTAAAACTGGTAATAATATCAGCTGCTCTGTTTAAATTTGTATTAATCATGGTGGTGCAGGTAGTGACTTCCTTTAGAAAAAGGTCCAATTTTGTATCCGACATCGGCGTTGTCATAAGATGAAATTTCAAGTTGTCGGTGAAATCAATCAAATGTGTCACCGCTGTCACGGCGGTACCTACCGGGGTGTTAATCTCATGGGCTACGCCAGTGACTAAGCCCCCTAAAGAGGCCATTTTCTTGGATTCTACCAGTTGATCCTGAGCAAAATTTAATTTTTTAATCGATGACTGTAACGCTTCATTTTTTACTTTTAACATGGTTGGGCTAGGCAATTTGAGGAAAATAGGCAATACCAACCAGATCACAATGCCAGTCGTCAACGAAGCGACTGCGGTGATTGCTTTGACCACTGCTGATATACCGTAAATAGGCTCCCAGATTACAATGGCGCTAACTAAATGGGATAAGCCACAGGCAATAAAGATTATCGAGCCCGCCAGGATAAAAAACCAGGGGTGAGGCAAGTCTTTGCGCCGTTTCACAAATACTATCATTGCAGCGGTAATGGAAAAATAAGCGAGGGCAATGACCACATCAGATATGGCTGTGGTCCATAAAATTTCGGGTTGCCATAAGTAACATACACCGTGTGGCATATAGTTATCATTGTCAAAAAACGATGTTGACTCCATTGTGCACCTCGATTCTTTGAACTAAGTTATTTGTTGTCGTGGAATAGGCCAATAAAATTTTATTGTGGACGAAATGCCGTCGAGGAAGTATCAGATTAAATCCAGATTTAGCCGCTATATCAAAATATAGGAAATAGTCGTATACCCTTCAGATTATATTAATGCTGCGAATTCACTGTCTTTAGCAGTTCTGCAATTTGGCTGATTTAACGGGAGTGGGCCGGCTATCCAGAGCAATTTTTGATAAAAGTGATAAGCCCCCTAGTGATCTAGTCGCTTATTTAATTCTGAAAATACTTTATGCAACGCCGTTAAAATGGGCGTAATGGGTCATTAGCTAGCATTTGTACAGCACAAACAGACTTACTATTGGCTATTGCCGAATTATTTTGCCAGCTCTGGATGTCGATAGGCCTCAGGGTAAGTCATAGGTTGGCTTGGGCCCAGTGGTATTACATTATTCCAAGAGCGGCCAAAATATCCCTGTCGGCAGTGGATGAGTGAATTGCTACTGGCAACGCCGGGCAGAGCATAGACTCTGCATAACCAGCGCCATAGGTGCGGGAAATCAACAATTTTGGCGTCGTTCAATTTCATCCGCAGATAGTAGACCGGGTCATGTCGGTAGAGGGTGGGGAACAAGCGCAGATCAGCTTCGGTGAAAGTGTCACCAGTGAGGAAGGGGCGATTGTCAGCAGCAAGGTGTTTCTCTAAATAACTAAGTGCGGCGAAATAATCTTTAAAGGCCGCTGCATATATCGTTTGGTTGGAAGAAAAGCCGGCTTTATAGGCACCATTATTAATATTGGTGTAAATCAGTCTGTTTAAATGCTCAATCTCTTCGCGTCGCTGCTGGCTGTTTGCTCCCTCAGGATACAAGTTAGGTCGGTCCGCAGCATTGAAGACACTACCTAATGCCGTTGCGTGCCGGTTGAGCATACGGATGATCTCGGCACTTTCGTTGCTAACAATCCTGTTGGTTTGCCTATCGTACAAAATAGGTACGCTGCCCTCATTGGCTCCTTCACTGGCATATATTTGCTTTACCAAACGCATGTTGTGGCCGGTGGCGGTGTCGAGCGTGCACTCTGGCAATATAGCATCGGTCAAGGTGGCGATCCGCTCTGGGTTAAATTCCCACAAGTTTGGGCCAGTCGGGTCGTCATCGTTGGTTCGATTGGGAAAGGCCACATCCAGAGTGATACTGGTTTCTAAACCGAGCATGTTTCTCGCCAAGGTCACTCGATGACACCACGGGCAGTTTAATGCGACAAACAGATGATAGCGATTGGGTTGGGCAGGAAAGTCAGGATCTTGACCCAAGACACTGCGAAAGCCACTCACGCCTCGGACAAACTCGCCTTTGGCTCTGCGTTTTATGGCATCGGTTTGCGCTTCTTCCAAAGAGCTGTCGATCGAGTTTTGCTCGTCATTATTCATTGTTTAAATCCCTGTTCATGCAACCTAAGTGTTTATGGGTCTGTTTTTTAGTCGCGTAATTTGTGATGAATAATTATCGGCACAGCAAGTTCTTCTTCGTCCACCAGATGCCTAGCAAGCAATTTCTCAATAGTCAGTGCCATACTATGCACGTTTCCCGCTTCAATCAACGCAGCTTCTTTAGATAAGTGTAGATACTCCAAAGTGCGCATGGCGGCCTCGGTAAAATCGTTCAATACCCTGTTGAGTACCCGATGGTCACTCTCTAATATTTTTAGACCTATATCGAAGCGTGGATCGGCTGCTGAGAGTTCAGGAAAATAAGAGTTATCTTCCCAGTGGTGATGACCGTGCAGATTTCCCACCAGCGCATTGCCACGGTATGACAATCGCGCTGCATAGTCCCCAGGCTTCAACTGTCTATCTAAATAGAGCTCAGCATCTTTGCGCACGCTGCTGCTCAGCGCCCGAAACATCTGGTGGGCACTCAGCCAATTCTTGGTAGCCTGTTTGAAATTAGGATGCTCGTCCCATGCCTCGCGTGGGTATTTATCAAGTAAAATTCGCATCTCGTCGGGTAGTGGTGCTTGTCTTAACAGGGTTTGATCAAACATATGATGGTTATCCTGAGGCCTCACAGTGTAAAAAAAGTCGGAACACTTCTTTTTGGGCTATGCAGACATACGAGAAACTTGTCAGAGAGTATATAAGAATTTGGTTTAAGATCCAAAAATCAGCTCTGTGGATGAGCATAGGCGCAAGCTATTGACTGGCTTCGAAGGGGTGGCGGCGCAGTGGATAATTTACCCGGCTCATTCACCTTGCCAACCAGAGTAACTAGCTGGCTGAAGTGCATCTCTAATCGTTCTGTTGTCGGTATTATTAAGTAGAATCTCAGCGAACGATGATATTTTTAAGCTCTTTGATGCGCTCAGCGGCGGTTTGCAGCTGTTGCTCGGGGATGTTGATGCCTTTTATACAGGCGGCACGCGAACCGACCAGTTCCATCCAGCGCTGTAAGTGTACAAGCCCAGAGATTGAGGTCCCGCCCCATTCATGACGGCGTGCCCATGGCCAAGTGGCGATGTCGGCAATGCTGTACTCATCTCCGGCTATATAAGTGTTTTTACTCAATTGCACGTCGAGTACCGTTAATAAACGTCGGGATTCATTTTGATAGCGGGCAATAACAGCGGGGATCTTTTCCTCAAAGTAGCGGTTAAATACATTGGCCTGCCCCATCATTGGGCCGAGACCGCCCATTTGAAACATTAGCCACTGCATAATGACCGAGCGCTGCTTGGCATCCCCACTGTAAAACTTACCGCTCTTTTCAGCGAGGTAAAGTAAAATTGCGCCCGATTCAAACACCCTAAAGTCGGCATTGTCACGGTCAACGATGGCTGGAATACGCCCGTTGGGGTTGATGTTTAGAAAATCTGGGAGTTTCTGCTCGCCCTTGTCGAGCTTAATGCTGATGACATTGTAGTCGAGTTCCATCTCTTCTAGAGCGATAGATATTTTATAGCCATTGGGGGTGTTCGCGGTATATAAGTCGATCATAGCAGTCTCCTGCAAAAGGGTAGGTAAAAACCTGCAGCTAGCCAAATAGTGCAGCGAGCAGGTCTGGGCTGGTACCCCACTGAACGATTGGTCCAGCGTAAATTACCAGTCAAACCTGCCGGCGGCTCTAGCTGGTTTCTGGATGGAAACTATTTAGACACCGCGGTAGAGGTTGGTAGTGGTCTTTATTGAACCGATGGACGAGCCGCAACAGTTTTAAACCAAAGTGCTAGGTGGTTCAGTTCCTCTGGGATTTCAACATCAATGTTTTTAGCAAAATTAATCAATACAAACAAAGTGATGTCAGCAATAGAAAAATGTTCACCGGCGATGAATTTATGGGAGGCTAGTTGAGTGTTTAAGGTCGGCAAGAAACTAATCAGTCTCGCCTTTGACTCTTCTCCCCAGCTTGGCACGCAGTTTTCGCGATCAGAGTAGACCCCTGAGATGTTTCTAAAGGCTTGCAGCGCGGTATATAGACCTTGGAATTCAACGATTCTGTGCCACATTTCTACCTGTGCCTGTTCTAGTGCGCCATTGCCAAAAAGAGACTGGGGTAAAGGATCGCTAGTGGCTTCTAAATATCGGCAGATAGCGACTGACTCGCAAATATAAGTGCCATCATCTAATTCTAATAGGGGGATACGACCATTGGCAGATTTACCCAGAAACTCTTCAGTTAAATTTGCTCCACCTCTAATGTCGACATGGACGGATTCAATTTCTACGCCTATTTCTTTCATAAAAATGCCGACACGTCTGGCACTGGGGGAGGGCGCTAGTTGATAAAGTTTCATATTGTATTATTCCTGAATGATCGGTTAGTTATTTATCATGCGGGTTTATAGATTGGTTGTCAATGAGAAAATGCGGGACGCTTGAACGGCATAAAAAATATAAGTACCCGGTGCGTTGATTGCTGTAAGCTACAGTTTTCTTAACACAGCGCAATAGTTGAAGTTCGTGAAAACTCTCGATTCGCTAACGTTGATATTATCTAAGAGTGATAGTTTTAAATGGCAAGAAAAAAGAATTTTGATCCCGAGGCCACTCTGCTGTTAGCAGTAGAATTATTTTGGCGAAAAGGATACGCAAACACCTCCCTCAATGATTTGGTCGAGCATTTAGGCATCAATAGGTTCAGTTTGTATAGCACTTACGGAGACAAAAAAAGTCTCTACCATCAAGCCTTAAATTATTATATTGATAATCTGTCGACACCAGCGCTGGCACAAATTCTCGCTGAAGATGCCGAGCTTGATGACCTGCTCAATTATTTTAAATATTTCGCCAAGCTGCAATATAGCCAAACCAGCGGCTGTTTTGTGCAAAATGCAATTCTTGAATTATCGCTGGTGGATGAAACCGTGAGTAAAGTAGGCAACCGGCTGTATTCACTGATTTTAAAGGCCATTCAAAACGTATTGGCAAACGCGCAGCAACAACAGCAAATCGCTGCGGATGAGGATATCGTACAAATTAGCCATTACCTGTTACTACAGATACAAGGTATTAGAGTATTAGGTAAAGCTAAACAATACGCGGTATTGGAAGACGCGATGAAAATTATCTGCCTGTATATTAATAATTTAAGGAGTTAGGGTCAATAATGGGGCTGTTGGTCTGACAGTCAATATTCTCATCATTCTCAGTCAAGTAGCAGATACAAACGACTACCCCATGCATCTTCCCCTCACCGTTTCAGGATAGCCAAAGTGGCTGTTTGACCCAGCGACAAACAGCGCTAAAACAGGCTGCTTGTTACCCGCCAAACAGTGCAAGATTAAGTTTGACTTCGTCGCCTAACCAATAAGCATATTCTGTATGATCCTTCAGGTCGTCACCTGTCTGTGCATGCACAAACACCGTAAGACCCTGTCGATTCGCCTCAAGCCATGGGATCAATTGATCAAAATGTTGACTGGAAAAGAGTATCTGACAGCTCCATTTTGGGTGAGGCCCCACCGTTCTTTGATGTACAGTGCCAATTTGTAGGCCAAAACGTGCACCGACTTGATTGCAGATACTGGTCGCAAGCTCCAGTGTTTCATTCTCAAAATAGAGATGGGCGTGATAGTCCTGATGGATATTGATCGGACGCTTAATTTCAGACATGGATGATCCTTTCCCAAATGATAAATAGACTAATATTATCGTGCTTACTTTTAGGTAGCTACTAAAAGTTTTTACCTGTCACTGTTATAGACGAATACGCTGAGTATCGGCCCCCGTCAAGCAATGGGTTTTTTATACCTAGCGCTAAATAGAGCGTCGGTTTACAATCGGTGCCAACATTCATCTGCTGGCAGTTATACTTGCCGCTTTTATCCAAGGGATTAATTTGTGAGCGATATTATATTTCATCATTATCCACCGTCACCTGTCGCTGAAAAAGTGCGGGTAGGTCTAGGTATCAAACAGCTCAATTGGCACAGTGTTACTATTCCGCGGGTGCCGCCAAAACCAATGTTGATGCCCTTAACCGGAGGATATAGACGTACCCCAGTGATGCAAATTGGCGCGGACATCTATTGCGACAGCCAGTGTATTTTACGTGAATTGCAAAATCGCTACCCTCAGCCAAGTTATTATTCCGGTGATAACAGCGGCGTGTTATGGAGCTTGAGTCGCTGGTCCGATGGCAGCATGTTTGAACTGTGTTTTAAAATCATTCTATCGATAGCAGAGCCTGGCATGCCAGCAGAGTTTATCCAAGATCGCGGTAGATTGTATCTGGGGTCCGATTGGGACTTTGCCAAAGTACGTGACGAACTGCCACATCTGATTGCGCAACTGTGGGCACAGCTGGGTTGGGTAGAGCAGCAATTAGCGAGTGGCAAACAATTTCTGATGGGTGAACACGCCAGTATGGCGGATAGCTTAGTCTATTATTTGATATGGTTTTTACGTGGCCGCTGGAGTGAAGGCCCAGAGTTTCTAAACCAGTTCCCCGCGCTGATAGCTTGGGAGCAGCGCGTCAAAGCAATTGGCCATGGCACAGCGACTGAGATGAGTGCCGAGCAAGCGCTAAATATCGCCAAAGCTGCGCAGCCTGTTACCCCTGAATATGTTGACGCCAATGACCCTTTAAAGCTTAAAGTGGGTATGCAGATCTCGATTGTTGCCGATGAAGATAGCGGTGAGCAGCCGGTAACAGGGACGCTGCGTTTTGCAGATCGAGAGAGCATCGCTCTGTTATATAACCATCAACAGGTCGGTACAGTTTGTATCAACTTTCCGCGAGTGGGATATCGAATCAGCAAGCAATAATAGATAGTTATTAAAGGTCTCCTTAAGCGCTTGCTTCTAGGAGGCTCTCAACTGGTTTTTAGGTGTTGTTAAGGGTGTCTCTATTAACTTAAGTACTCAACTATCGTTAATAAATTTGCGTTTTCACGGTTTTTCTACTGCCTTGGTAGAAAGGGTTTCTCTGCCATAAATCCGCCTTAATTATATCGCTGAAATTCTTTCTTTAACCATCCTCGCTCGCGTTATTACCCAAGTTAATCATCACTGGGAGTAGCGGTTGCGAACCCTCTAAAACGATATTGCCTCGCATCAATATTAATATTCGTCACCGACAGGCATCTGAATACAGTTTTTAGTCTTCGCTATGAAAATAATATATTTCAAACCAATTTAAACTTGTCGTCTTATTATCAATCAGTTAAAGATTTCCATTTTTAGCGAACTTGCCCTCTACCAAATAATCGCTTGCCTGAAGTGATTTCCCCGTGTTTAATTTGAGCTGATCAATTGGTACTACCAATTTTAACAGTTTGATTTAAAAAACAAATAAAAGTTTCCGGAGTGCGAATTTACTAGATGACTAATTTTGTTGCGATAAACCTTGAAGCTGATCAGGTGTTTGAAGCTAAACAAACGCGACCGACAGACGTACAAATTCTGGATGCAATAGCGGTATTTGTCTGCGACGCGAAATTGAAAATTGGCGATAAACTGCCTCCCGAGAGAGAGCTGGTACAGCGGTTACAGGTGAGTCGTAATACGCTTCGCGAAGCGCTAAAACGCTGGGAGACACTGGGCATTATAAAACGCCGCAAAGGCAGTGGTACTTATCTGACCGCCGAAATTCGACCCGGTGACAGTTTTTTGTCGCTGAATATCAAAAGTGATCCGCAAAGCATTTTAAATACCTTGGAAATTCGTCGAACTCTGGAGTCCGAAGCGGGTGCCCTGGCGGCGATCAGGGCCACGGCTGAAGACCTCGGTGAAATTGAAAAGTGTATCGATGAGGTAGAGCGTGTTCATCACTTATTGGGTGGGGCTGGGGATCAGGATTGGGAGTTTCACTGCGCCATTTATCGAGCCAGTCACAACCCCATTTTTGAGCAGATTGTCAGTGGTATGCACGACGCTTTCCACGCTTTTTTTGAAGCGCCAGCTCACCAAGACTTTGCCGATGGGTCACTGTCGCTGCACCGGGATTTATTCAACGCTATCAAGGCAAAAAATCCTGAATTAGCCAGATCCATCACCCATCAGATTATTGACATCAGCGAGCGTGACGTGAGGAGAATAGCCAGTGATTAAGCAAAAAATTGTAACACTACCAATACCCAGCCCCGAGCACAGTGCCGATAACAGCATTGACGATAACGCGCTGCTCTGCGACCCCCGCCACCATAATGGTGCGGTGTCTCCGCCTATCTATCAATCATCACTATTTACCTTTAACAGTTATGAACAAATGTTAAGTCGCTTTAGAGGGGAGACGGATCATGCACTGTACTCACGGGTGGATAACCCAACGGTTAGAATTTTTGAGAAAAAGATTGCTCAATTAGAGCGCGCTGACGATGCTATCGCCTTTAGCAGTGGGATGGGAGCGATCAGCAATGCCATTTTAAGCCAAGTGCAAAGTGGCGATAAGATATTGTGCATCAACCATGTTTACCCCGATACCTATCGTTTCCTGAAAGGCCTCTGTCAACGATTTGCCATTGAAGTGGTCTTTGTCGATGGTGGCGATTTGGACGCTATTGCCCGGGAATTAGTGGGGGCGAAGCTGTTTTATTTAGAGAGCCCCAACAGTTGGATGATGCAACAGCAGCACTTAAGTGCCATTGCCAAGCTTGCCAAAGCGCAGCAGGTAATCACTATTATTGATAATTCTTGGGCCAGTCCACTGTTTCAAAAACCTTTGACCTTGGGAATCGATATTGTGCTGCATTCCGCCTCTAAATACATCTCAGGGCACAGCGATACAGTCGCTGGGGTGGTTGCCAGTTCGCAGCCTATTATTGATTTAATGACCCGTCAGGTCAGCCCTTATCTCGGGGCAAAGTTATCGGCAAATGAAGCTTGGTTGCTAATTAGGGGACTGCGCACCCTCAAGCTGCGGATGGCTCAACATCAGCGGAGCGGCTTGGCGATCATTGAAAAACTGATTAATTGCGAGCAGGTAAAAAGCGTCTATCATCCCGCGGTTTTACCCAGCGATTGCAACAGTCTAATGGGCTACGGGAGTTTATTTAGCTTTGAGTTAGTCGATGAATTACCGGTTGATATCTTTTGCAACGCCTTACGGATTTTTCAACTGGGGGTAAGTTGGGGGGGATATGAAAGTTTAGTAATACCCTCAGAAGCGGTGGTTAATCAACAGGCAGAGTTTAATTCAGCGAAAGATTTTGGCGTATCATCGCGATTAATTCGTCTCTATGTGGGCCTGGAAAATGTGGATGAATTATGGGGGGATTTACAGCAGGCGTTGATCACCGCTGATGCTAATCGTTCTCACTCGAAATTAAAGCTAGAGGCAACTGCTCTCTAACGCTCAAAAATAACGGTCAAACTAACAACAAAAAAATGGAGATTCACCATGAGAAAAATATTGTTTTGCAGCCTTTTATCACTCAGCATCGCCAGTACCTTGGCCCTTGCCGATACAAAGCTGAAATTGGTTGAAGTCATCACCAGTCCAGATAGAACAGCCGTGTTGCGTCAGCAAGTGGCAGATTTTGAAGCTAATAATCCGGGAATAACGGTTGAAATCACCTCTCTTCCCTGGGGTCAAGCCTTTGAAAAACTGGCCACCATGGTGCAAAGTGGTCAAACTCCAGATGTTGTAGAAATGCCCGATTCTTGGCAGGGGCTTTACGCGAGCAACGATATGCTGGTGGATTTAGAAGGCAGAATAGCGGCGAGTGGCCTAGAGGAAAAACTGACTGACAAAACCTTGGCTATGGCTCGAAACACTGGGGGCAAAGCCAATATGATCCCCTATGGTTTTTACCTCAGGGCCATGTTTTGGAATAAAAAGATTTTTGCTCAGGCGGGTATGACTGAAGCGCCAAAAACCATGGCAGAATTTGTCGAGGCATCGAAGAAGATAAAAGCGCTAGGTACGGGTGTCTCAGGTTACTGTCTGCGCGGTGGTGTCGGCGGAACCAACGGCTGGATGATGTTTATGGCTGCGATGCGTGGATCTCCAGAGTTCTTTGATGAGCAGGGCAACAGTCTTCTGAGTGATCCGGAATCTATTAAAGGCGCACAGTTCTTAGTCGATCTGTATAAAAACGGCCACGCACCCAGAGATAGTGTCAACTGGGGCTTTAACGAGATTGTCTCCGGTTTCTACTCCGGAAAGTGTGCCATGTTAGATCAAGATCCCGATGCATTAATCTCGATAGCTAAGAGCATGAATAGCGAAGATTTTGCGGTGGCACCGATGCCGTTGGGCCCCTCTGGCAAAGCTTACCCAACCATTGGTTATACCGGTTGGTCGATCTTTAAGCAGAGTGAAAATAAAGATAGCAGCTGGAAGCTGATCTCCCATTTAACCAGCCCTGAAGAAAATTTAACCTGGGCGAAAAAAATTGGTGTGTTACCCATTCACAAAGGTGCCGAGAAAAATGCATTTTTCAGTACCGAGCAGTACAGTGGATGGTTTGAAGAGCTGAACAACCCTAACTATATTCCATTAACCATGCCAACCCACCTTAAAGGTTGGGGCTACTTTGGATCAGTCATGGCCAAAGACAGCTCTCAAGAAGCGTTATTGGGCATGATCAGCACTGAAAAAATGGTTGAGGATTGGGCCGCTTACCTAACCAAAGAGCAGCAAGCTTGGATGAAAACTCAATAATTTAAATAACCGATAAATCGCCTGTTAGCCAATCAAAGGTTAACAGGTGCGCTAGAAAAACGTTTAAAACTGCTCCAATATTGCACGGCACTGGCGCTGGGCTGTAATCGTCATTTTTAGAGCGTATAGCCAATACCGCGAGGTCACTTATGAACACCTTAGTTACACAGCCAAAGTCGCAAAAAAAAATCGACTTACAGCGATTTCTGGAACCTTATTTATACCTAAGCCCGGCACTGATTATTATCGCACTGGTGATAATTACTCCCACTTTGGTCGGAATTTCATATGCTTTTCAAAGTATTGAATTATTAAACCCGTTTAACGGTGGCTGGATAGGTTTGACCCATTTCAAGACCTTATTCTCCGACCGCTACTTCTTTTCGGCGCTGGCCAATACCTTAGATTGGACGTTGATTTCACTGTTTTTTCAATTCAGTTTAGGGCTAGGTTTAGCGCTGTTACTCAATCGAAAATTTGCCGGGCGCAAGCTGGTACAAGCGCTGGTATTTTTACCTTGGGCAGTGCCTACTTTTCTCTCGGGTTTAACCTGGGCTTGGCTGTTTAATCCGATTATCGGCATACTGCCACACTGGATGACCAGTTTAGGCATGTTGCCCGAACCCTATAATATTCTCTCTGATCCGCATTTGGCGATGTACGGACCCATAGTGGCCAATGTCTGGTTTGGCATCCCGTTCTTTGCCATTACGCTGTTGGCTGCGCTGCAGTCAGTACCCAGTGATTTATACGAAGCCGCTGGGATAGACGGCGCTAGTTCATGGCAGGTCTTTGTCAAAATAACCTTGCCTTTTTTAGCGCCGATGATCGCTATTACCGTGATGTTACGCACTATTTGGATAGCCAACTTTGCCGATCTAATTATTGTCATGACCAGTGGTGGGCCGGCTAATTCAACCCAGACCTTGCCCAGCTATATTTTTACCACTGCGTACCGCCGATTAGATTTTGGTTACGCTTCGGCAATGGCAGTCATGCTGCTGATCCTACTGCTGTTATACACTGCTATCTTGCTTAAAATGCGCAGTAAACTATCCAATGGAGACTGAGATGTCGATCATAGTATTCACTAATTTTCTAAAGTCTGTCGCCCATAGATTTGCGATACTGCTGTATCTGGTTTTTGCCTTATTCCCGCTTTACTGGCTGTTAAAAATAGCCGTTACACCAGACAAGTTACTCTACTCAGAAGGGGTGAAGTTATGGCCGAGTGAATTTACGTGGGTGAATTTTGAACTGGTATTTACCCAGAGTGAGTTTCCGACGTTCTTTATGAATAGCGCCATTGTATCAAGTGCCACCGCGCTATTAACCACGTTGATCGCTGCCGCGGCGGGTTATGCCTTTTGCCGCTTTAAATTTCGCGGTAAATTGATCATCACTGGATTGCTGCTGGTCACGCAAATGTTTCCACTGGTGATGGTGCTGGCACCTATCTATAAAATCATGGCGCCGCTGGGCTTGACCAATAGCTTGTTGGGATTGGTGATTATTTATACGGCATTTAATGTGCCCTTTGCCGTGTTCTTAATGCAATCGTTCTTCGACGGTATTCCGCGCGATCTTGAAGAGTCGGCGATGGTGGAGGGCTGCTCTCGTTTTCAAGCACTGTATAAAGTCATCATCCCACTGACGCTGCCAGGCATGGCGGCTACTTTAGGTTTTGTCTTCACTGCCGCCTGGAGCGAGATGCTGTTTGCATTAATGTTAATCAGTGACAGCAGTGTCAGTACTTTCCCAGTGGGTCTATTGAATTTTGTTTCAAAGTTCGCGGTACAGTGGGGACAAATGATGGCAGCTGGGGTGCTGGCGTTAATTCCAGCCTGTATTTTCTTCGTCTTTATTCAACGTTACTTAGTGCAAGGTTTAACCGCCGGCGCGGTGAAAGGATAATTTTATGGCCTCTATTAAATTAAATAATATATGTAAGCACTTTGATCAAGTCGAAGTATTAAAAAGCGTCAACATAGACATCCAACACGGAGAATTTGTGGTGCTAGTTGGCCCCTCTGGCTGTGGTAAATCGACCTTGCTGCGATCGATAGCCGGGCTTGAGCAAATTACCAGTGGCGATATCTATATTGGCGATACCAGAGTCAATGAATTGGCGCCGAAAGATCGGGATATTTCGATGGTATTCCAAAGTTATGCCCTGTATCCGCATATGAGTGTCGAGCGCAATATGGGCTTTAGCCTAGAAGTGCAAAAGGTGCCTAAAGCGCAGATTAAAAAAGCGGTGAAAGAGGTGGCTGAGTCCCTGGGCTTGACCGAATTGCTAGATAGAAAACCCAAAGCGCTCTCAGGTGGACAGCGACAGCGGGTAGCCATGGGTCGTGCGATAGTGCGCGATCCAAAAGTTTTTCTGTTTGACGAGCCCCTGTCGAACTTAGATGCCCAGTTGCGGGTGCACATGCGCCTCGAGATAAAAGCGCTGCACCAGCGGCTGCAAAGCACCATTATCTATGTGACTCACGATCAAGTTGAGGCAATGACTTTGGCTGATCGTATCGTGGTGTTAAATGGGGGAATAGTGCAGCAGGTGGGGCCTCCACTGGAAATTTATGACACACCCACCAACCTCTTTGTGGCTGGATTTATGGGTTCCCCCTCGATGAATTTCATAAAAACCACCGTGGCTGAAGCTGGTGGGGAGTTTTATCTAGAGACCCAAACTGGGGTCAAACTAGCCTTGCTCCATCAATATCAGGACCTGGCAGTGGGCATGCGCATTTGCTGTGGCATCAGGCCTGAACACATTTTGATCCTCAACTCTACTAGTGGCCATCTGCAGGCGCGGGTGAAAGCGGTGGAGCCGACTGGAATTAGCGAGCAAATATACTGCAGTTTCGAGGGGGCTGATCTGTGTATATACAGTATGCAAAGGACTGACTGTAAAGAAAACCAGAGCGTATCACTGCAGCTTGATTTGCAGCGTTTGCATCTGTTTTGTGCAGATAGTGGTCAGCGATTACAGCAGTGGCCATCGATAGCGGAAAATGTCAGCTTGGGCCAAGCTAGTGCTTCAAGCTGAGTTCGACAGTCGAATCAGCAAAATCTGCCGCAGCGTTTGAGACAGCTAAAAAACGTGACCATCTAAGTGCATCTGATCTCGATTAGGCTAATCGACCCTGGGCACACATCTGGGCCGATACTGCTGTGACTTCACTGAAGGCTGGTTTCAGCACGAGTGACTAACTGCTTTCTGTAAATTTTAGGCGCTGCGCCAAAGCGCTCTACAAAGCGCCTGGCAAAATACTGACTGGAGTTAAAACCACATTCAAAGCAGATGTCGGTGATCGACATCTGTGTGGAACTTGCCATTAACTCTACGGCCTTCTCCAGTCTCAGGTTGGTCAGTTTGCTCATCGGTGATTGATTGGTGATTGCTTTGCACAAGGTGGAAAACTGAGTGCGCGAGATACCACATTCATCGGCCATTTCCTCCAGCTTCCACGGGTGGGCTATATGATCGCTTAGTTTTAAAAAGAACTGTCTGACACTCTCTTCACTGGAAGAGACGTCAATGTTGTATTGAGTATCGGCCTTTAACGCAGCTTGTAATGAAATCAGTGCTAAATTGAGCAATGCGCTGATTTTGGTGATCTCTGAAAAGTCGTCATTTTCTATTAGCGAAAATAACTCCTCGAAGATCTGCAGGGTTTTTGCGTCGACAGAAAAGACATTTTGCCGGGCAAAGGTGATGGAGTCGGCTAGTGTTTGTTTTTCTATTGCGCTGCCCAATATCCAATGTGGCCATACCCAGGGGCTATTTGGCCGGCGTACTTCTACATCTAGAATGAACCAAAGCAGCCGGTTGGCGTGAATTTGTGGGCTGCCCAAAGAGTGCTTTTGCCAAGGTTTGGTCAAGGTTAGCGAACCGCGTTTTAAAATATTCTCTATCCCATCTACCTCAAAAGTCAGCTCTCCGCCAAGCAGCATGCATACCTCAAACCCTTCGTTGTGATGAGGGGGAATGCACCAATCTTGAGTTTCTTCTATATCCCAGATGCCGATGGATCGAATACCAGGCAATAGTGAGTTAGAGAGTTTTCTGCCCGGGTATTGGCCGCGCACCCAAGCTGATGAGCGAATATTACCGGCCTGCATGGCCCGCTTTAACTCCCTGCAAGTGTCGGCGCAAAAAACATCATCGGCGTTTTTATAGAAAATAGTTTTAATCTTAAAGCCTCTTTAAACAAACCTAGATTATTTATCAATAGCAAACTTTAGAAGAATTGTAAAATGAGACGTTATGTTTGTTAGCCTAAAATTATCAGCTGGAGTGAGATCGCTTAGGTGAGTCGCTGCTGTGTATCAACAGGGCCGCTGCATCCAATACTGACCTTGTGCTTTGCAGCGTTGTCCCTAGTATCGGCTGATAAAGGTCGGCTAGGGCGCACGCATAAACCAACCCACGGCGCTGATTGCGCTTTTTGACAGAGTCGGTGACTATTTTAGGCAATTGTCAAAGCGTCGCTCTCTTACAGTGTTTCTTTAATAATAATATTAATAAAAGGAATACCTGCATGTCGATAAATCCAAGCAATCGCGGCGTTATTTACCAAGGTAGCGGCCAAGTTAGTGTTGAAACCATCGCCTTCCCAGAATTGGCGATTGGCAATCGCAAATGTCAGCACGGGGTGATTTTAAAAGTATTGACCACCAATATCTGTGGATCCGATCAGCACATGGTGCGCGGCAGAACTACTGCCGAGCCAGGCTTGGTATTAGGTCATGAAATTACTGGGCAAATCATTGAGTGTGGCAGCGATGTTGAATTCCTGAAGATTGGGGATATCGTTTCCGTACCGTTTAATATTGCCTGTGGTCGCTGTCGCAACTGCAAAGAGGGACTGACAGGTATCTGTTTATCCGTTAATCCAGCTCGCCCCGGTGCCGCTTATGGTTACGTTGACATGGGTGGTTGGGTCGGAGGCCAGGCAGAATATGTGATGGTTCCCTACGCGGATTTCAACTTGCTGAAATTTCCCGACTCAGATCAAGCCATGGAAAAAATTCGCGATTTAACCTTGTTATCCGATATTTTCCCCACTGGCTTTCACGGTTGTGTCACTGCTGGTGTGGGTCCTGGATCCATAGTTTATATCGCCGGTGCAGGGCCTGTGGGTCTTGCAGCAGCGGCTTCTGCGCATTTATTGGGCGCCGCCTGCGTTATCGTTGGTGATATGATTGAAGATCGCCTAGCACAGGCGAGAAGCTTCGGCTGCGAGACTATAGACCTGCGTGAAGAGGGTTCGATGGAGGATAAATTAGAGGCCATCACCGGCGAGCGTGAAGTTGATGCCTTCGTCGATTGTGTCGGTTTTGAAGCCCATGGCTGCGGTTGCGACCACGGTACTGAGGCACCTGCTACCGTATTAAACTCTGCGATGCAGATCACTCGCGCCGGTGGCAGCATCGGTATTCCCGGCCTGTACGTTACAGAAGATCCGGGGGCTATTGATGAAGCCGCTAAAGTCGGGGCGCTGAGCATGCGCTTTGGCTTGGCCTGGGCTAAATCTCACTCACTACACACCGGTCAGTGTCCGGTCATGCGCTATCACCGCGCGCTGATGCAGGCCATTTTGTTTGATAAAATCGATATTGCCAAGGCGGTTAATGTGCAGATGATCTCTCTTGATCAAGCGCCTCAAGGGTATGCGGACTTCGATGGGGGGGCGGCGACAAAGTACGTGATCGATCCGCATTCACAGGTCGCCTAAATCGTTAATGTATGAGTATATGCAGTGCTCGGGCCGAACCAGCGCCCGTGCGCTGAGTGATATTGGTTTTAGATGAATGCCAACCTATCCGTCAGCCATTTAGTGTTGGTATCTTCTTTAATAGCTACTTAATCCAGTCTTTGCATATCGTCATCTTCATTTTGAATGAGAATGATGGGTGCATTTTTATGGCTTTTTTTGAGTGCTTTAATGCTAGCTGGGGAGGTTGACTCGCCCTCTGAACGGCTATCCATCAACTCTACAGTAGCGGCAGGTGCTGGGTGTTCTGCTCTGTCTTGCTCGTCACTTGAGCTGCATGCTGAAATGAGTAGCAAGCTGGTGAATATTATAATGATCTGTCTTATCATTGGATGCCCTCGTTTATCTGTTGAATCGCCCATTTGAATTCGGTGCTCTGCATAATCGGTGGTGCACCGTTAGGTGCGTAGTTGAAATCTGCAAAGGCGCTGTTGGCGATGATTAGTGCCTGATAAAAAAATTCACAATCTGCTTTGTTACTATTAATAGAGCTAAAGCGCAGGCCGTTTCTGGCAATTATCCACTGGTAGGGCTCAGTGTGCAAAACCCTTTTACTGCTTTGAATAAAATTTGAGTGGTTTAGATAATGCTTCAGGCTTTGGTCAGTATAACGCTGATCCGCATGTAAGCTGTTTAGGTGACAGGCGAGCATATTTTGTTGCAATTTATACAAGGTAAAATCATCGATAGTCACTGCTTGTTGCGACTTTTGTTGCTGTGTTTTTATCCCCTCAAGTAATTGATAAGATTGCTGATAATGCTCTAGTGCTAATTCTTTTTGCACCGCGAGCGCCTGTGATTGGCCATTATTGCGCAGTGTCGGTAATTGATCTAAGTGAATATCCGCCTTCAGCCAGTGTAATCTGGCACGTCTAAGATTGTCGCCAAAATTGATATCACTGGCGAGAAAGACCAAAAAATCTTTAATATCTTGATCGATGCCGCTGTGCTTTTTACAGCTTAGCAGGCGATTGTAGATGTTTAACAGGGCCTGGGTGTCTGCGGGAAAAGGGGAGGGGAACTGTTGGTCATGTAATTCTAAAATGGCTTTGCTAATCTGATTGTTGGCTTGGTGGTGGGGCTTACGATGCAGGGCATATAAGGTTTTCGGATCAATACCTGCCGGATAAATTAGGTCGATTTTTTGTAAAAAAGTCTCCCAAGTCCAGCCCTGAGCCTTGAGTCGATGGATTTTACTGTATAAATTTGACATAACATAGTTATCTATAAAAATGAAGACCAGTTTACAATGAACATCAGGCTAATATCTACTGCGGACTCTCTTTAAACTGGGTTTAATCATCAGTGAATGCATCGCTGGTTTGTAAACAGGAATTAAACCATGAGATATTTACAGTTTAGCCCTTTGAGTTTGTCGCTCTGTGCTAGTGTCGCCATTGCAGGTTGCTCACCCGTTGGATCAACAGCGGATCAGCAGCAAGAAATTGAACCGTCAAGGGTGGTGAAAAATCACCAGAGCTCCGTTACAGTTTTGGCGACCAAGCGCTTGTCGTTAGCGTTACATGAGTCAGTCGTTATGCCAAGTCCCGCTCATGATGTTTCGTTTTATCCGCAAGCAATCAGCCGCGGAAGTGAAGGCGAGCGCTATCAGGCAATCACTGATAATGTATCGATAGATCCTGCAGTGCAGCCACTGAGTACTTTTAGCACCGATGTCGATACGGCCAGTTACGCCAATGTGCGCCGCTTCATCAATCGGGGGCAGTTACCGCCGGTAGATGCGGTGCGCACAGAGGAGATAGTTAACTATTTTGATTACCACTACCCTCAGCCTACCTCTAACCAACAGCCGATTAACATCGCCTATGAACTCGCCCCAAGTCCTTGGAATCCTCAGGCGCAATTACTAAAAGTCTCTCTGCAGGCGAAAGACATTAAAAATACCCGTGGCAGGAACTTAGTGTTTCTGGTGGACGTGTCGGGTTCTATGTCCAGCCCGGATAAATTGCCGCTGCTGAAACGCTCATTGCACTTATTGAGCAAAACATTAAAGAGTAATGACTGTATCGCGATAGTCGCCTACGCCGGTAATGCCAAGGTGGTGCTACAAGCTACTAGTGGCAATTTACAGAGTAAAATTGACCGGGTTATCGACAACTTGCGTGCGGGAGGGTCGACCAACGGCGGCAATGGTCTGGAAATTGCCTATCAAATAGCCGCCGCCAACTTTATTAAGGGTGGGGTTAATCGCATCTTGCTGGCGACTGACGGTGATTTTAATGTGGGCATGAGTGATGTATCCCAAATGAAAAACTATATAGAAAAGCAGCGTAAAACTAACATAGATTTGAGTGTGTTGGGCTTCGGTCAGGGAAATTACAATGACCACTTGATGGAAGAACTATCCAATGCTGGCAACGGTAATGCAGCTTACATTGACAGTTTGCAGGAGGCGCAAAAAGTCTTAATCCATCAGGCCAATGCCACCTTTCAAAACGTGGCCTATGACGCCAAAATTCAAGTGGAATTTAACTCAGGGGTGGTGGCCAGTTATCGTCTATTAGGGTATGAAAATAGAGCCTTGGCAGATCGTGATTTTAGCGACGATAAAAAAGATGCCGGGGATATAGGGGCGGGGCAGAGTGTGACAGCGCTGTATGAAATTGTTTTCAACGGGCAGACAGAGCCAGCTAAACTGCGTTATAAACAGCAACAACCTAGACCTTTGGATACAGAGGGCGAAATTGGTTTTATTAAAATCCGCTATAAGTTAACCCAAGATTCCGCCTCTAAAGAATACAGTTTAGTGGTGGCGCAGCAATCACAGCAGTCCTTAGCTAAGGGCACCGCAAGCTTCAGACTGGCAGCGGCAGCGGCGGCCTATGCCCAAAAATTACGTAACAGTGACTATTTAAAGAGTTACACTTGGCAGCAAATTATTGACCTAGCGGTGAGCGCAAAAGGCACGGATGAATTTGGCTATCGAAGTAATTTCATCCAGCAGTTGCGTCTTAGTCAAGGGCTGGATAGCTAGCTCCATAACACAGCAAAAAAGCGGCCGGTTAGCTGAGTCGAATATTACCGACAATATTCGGGTAACGGGTCGCTGCGCTAGTTCAGGCAATCCTGATTCATGACTATCTGAAATATCACCTTAAAAAATATTGGCTTAGCGGACAAATACGCTAGTATAGCTGTACATAATAATAGGTTGATTTTGTTTTCACACAGCCGCTAGGGTAGATATAATGAAGCATGAACTAACAGCGACAAATTTAATACAAGCTGAAATTGATCAAGTAGCGAATGTTTATAATCTGATTATTGAGTTTTTTACCAATTATAGTTTTCAGCTTATTGGTGCCATCATTGTCTTCTTTATTGGCTATATTATCGCCGGAAAAATCGCTGCTGGAGTGCTAAAATTATGTTTGCGCCATAAACTTGATGTTACCTTAAGCCAATTTTTATCAAACGCCAGCAAAATGCTGATCGTGATTATGATAACGATCATGTCACTGAGTAAACTAGGCATCAGCGTTACACCCTTTATTGCCGCTATTGGCGCTATTTCGCTGGGGGCTGGTTTGGCCTTACAAGGGCTGTTATCTAATTATGCAGCGGGTTTTAATATCATTATTGTCCGACCCTTTATTGTGGGCGACACTATCACCGTACATGGCGTAACGGGTGTGGTTAGCGAAGTACTGCTCGCTTACACATTGTTAAAAAATGAAGACGATGTGACTATTACTATCCCCAATAAACATATTGTTGGAGAAATATTACATAACTCAAAAAATGATTCGCTACTTGAGTTAACAGTTGGCATCTCCTATGACCACAACCCTTTAGAGGTCATCGAATTACTTAAAGAAACGATGTTGTCACTAGATGTGATGGGAGACGATAGAAAGCTACAAGTGGGTATTGATGAATTCTCAGATAGTGCTATCACCATCGCTATTCGCTTATGGACCCCTACTATTAACCTGTATGAGACTAAATATAAAGCTTACGCTAGCATCTATACTATACTAGATAGGCATAATATTAAAATTCCATTCCCACAGCGTGATGTGCATCTGCATTCTGTCAGCGATCCAGAAACACCATCTGCAAAGATTAGTTGAGAATGTAGGATCGAAAATAATAAGTAAATTTGCTCCTAAGTAGCAACTCTTATTGCTTAGTCGCCCCTAAAAGTTGCTCGAGCTTGGATGCCTGTTAGGCTAGAAAGCCAGTACTAGCCCCGCTGAGCAGCTGCTGTGATTCATCGATGCCCTCTTTTACTCACTATAAAAACCTTGGGTTATTGGCTGTTTCGCGTGGCTTAATTGATAAATGCTGGTGTCAAAAACTGTTGACTGTGAACAAAATGTACAAAATGTTCTTTATTCGGTAAATCTAGTAAAAACATAATAAACCAGTCATCATTTCCCGTTTGTTAAATATATAGGTAGGAGAGGAATAACATGATTAGTTGGTTGCGCCGTTTTAATGTAACAACAAGAATAATGTCACTGGTTATTTTCTTAGTGGTAGTGATGGTGGCAGAAATTGCATTTTTTATGGTGGAGCTGAAAACACTGAAAAATAGTAGTTATATGCAACAGGAGAAAGTAACAGAGTCAAGTCAATGGTTGCTGGAGGTCGAGCACCAGTTTGAAATTCGCAACCAGACGATGCAGTTACAACTACAGGCACAGCAAATCCAGAAAACCTTTTCAGATATGTTGTTCTGGTATTTTGATGGCATTGTTACCGAGTACTACGAGTCTTTGATCAGTGCCAAAACCGCCGCAGATTTGTTAGAGCAACAATTGACTGCGCTGGCGGTAGATGGCCAGACGAAATCACAGATTAACGCCATTTTGCAATCTCTCCAAGAATATCGAGAGATTATGGATAGTGCAGTCGGATATTATCAGCAGGGCAAGGATAATTTAGGCCAGTCTGAAGTTGCCGATGCCAACATAGAAACTAAGATAATGAATGAGCAATTGTTGGCCTTAACCCGCTCATTTCAAGCTCGGCTTAAGCAGGCAGATGCGGTGGTGGTAACTGCATTAGATAAAACCACGGGGGCGGGTGAAATAGTTAAAAGCCTCAGTGTAAAAGCCAGTGAACAAATTGAGCAAGTGCAGAAAATCACCTGGTTTACCTTGTTGTTGACGCTGCCCACTACTTTGGGTGTGGCTATCATCATTATTGTTTCTATCACGCGGCCGTTACGCAAGCTTAAACAGCAATTGACGTTGATTGAAGAGAACAGTGACTTAACCCAAATGCTGTCACTGGAAGGTGATGATGAGATTCGTGAAATGTCCGAGGCGACTCAGAAATTATTAGTTAAACTCCGTCAGACCCTAGAGAACGTAGGTGAATTAGCTCGACAGCTGGAGGATGCAGCCAACAAGGGCTATCAAGTAAGTTCAGATACCCATCGAATCAGTAGTGATCAACAAGTACAGAGTGAAAGTATCGCCGCTGCCGCCACTGAATTGGGCGCCAGTTCGGAAGATATTTCTAATACTGCAGATCAAGGGCTACGATTGGTGGAAAAGGTGGCCGAGGTTGCGAGTACAGGTCAAAGCGATGTGCAGGCAACTGCAGAAAACATGCATCAATTGGCCGAGCAATTCGACGCGGTTGAAACAACAGTAGAGGAGCTGGTTAAACACGGCTCGGATATCGCTAATGTACTGGAGGTGATTCGCTCGATTGCCGATCAGACCAACTTATTGGCACTCAATGCCGCGATAGAGGCGGCTAGAGCAGGTGATCAGGGTAGAGGTTTTGCCGTTGTCGCCGACGAGGTACGCACCTTAGCGTTGCGCACTAGTGAGTCGACCAATGAGATACAAGCGATGGTAGAGGCTCTGCAACAGCAGTCCAAAACGGCCACTAGCACGCTAAAAGCTAATAGAGAGCAAGTGAATCAGTCGGTGCAACTATCAGAGCAAGCAAATGTCTCATTGACCCGGATTATTGATGAATTAGATGAATTGTCTGAGGCGAATAAAGTCATCGCCACTATTACTAATGAGCAGCAAAAAGCAGTGCTTGAAGTGGATGAAAATGTACAGAAAGTACTGGTGTTAGCAGTGCATGTTGAAGAGCACGCGCGGGATTCGACCGGTGTCAGTGAATCACTAAAGGAATTGGCGGAAAAATTGCAGCAGCAATTAACCAAGTTTCGCCACTGATTTGACGCCTTGGCGACGGCTTCGTATTCGGTCAGTCGCTAACAGTGGTCGCTCTCATGTTCTTGTTTATGTCTCAGATTATCGTTATAGAATGACTTAACGCTCAGTGCTAGTATTATCTATCCATAATCATGGCTGGGGATTGCCAGCGCAGATCTCGTCCATATATTAATTACATTACCTAGGTTAGTTTACATGTCTCTAGAGCAACAAATTGAACAAATTGATAAAAAACTGCTGATGGCCCGATTGGTGGACTTGCCGGGAACCGTTATATTTCTGCTGGCAATATACGCGAGGTTCTACGCGAAAGGGGATGCCTTTGTGAATTTTTTGAATGACCCTAAGGTGGTCGATTCAATGTTTATATTTGGCCTAGTATTGATGGCTTGGGGTGGTTTTAGGGTATTCAAATTAAAGCGGGAGAGAGTTAGGCTGGTGAATGGCGCCTAACGTTGTATTTTCTCTGGTGGTCATGACCATCGGGGATTTTCTCTGATCCTTGCGTCGGGTTCTAGTGCTCGGCTTTTAGAAAATTTTGCGGTTAGTGCTGCAGGTTGCTTGGGGTCTTATCCATTTGGCTGCGCGCCTCGTTAGGTGTGTAGCCAAAGCGCTTGCGAAAGCATGTGGCGAAATACTGGCTGGAAGTAAAGCCACAATCAAATGCAATGTTGGTCACTGCCAGCTGCTCATCCTCAACTAGCATGGTTCTTGCAGCATCCAAGCGCTTCATCTGTAAGTAGCGTACTGGGGTCATGTTTTTTATCGACATGCAATGTTTTGCGAATTGGGTCCGGGATAAATTACATTCTACTGCCATGTTTTCCAGCGTCCAATCATCTTCCAGTTGGTACTTTATCCGCTGCAGAAAAATTTCGACGGTGCGTTGTGATTCAATCAGCGTGTTATCTAGTGCTTGTGGCTGTTTAGTAAGCTGATCTTTAAAATGCAATAACATTTTAGAAATCAGCAGACGCATCATTGCCTCGTCGGCATCAATTTGATTCTTTTCCACTAGCTTGGCTATTTCAATAAAGCTCGCGGCGACCTCTTTAGAGGCGTAATACCAAGGTTGTTCATTTTTTGAAATAAATTCTGTTAGTTGTAATAAGTCTCGCTCGGGCCAGGCGATCCAATCTGGCCAATGCCATTTTTCGTGAGGTCGACGCACCTCCATGTCAAAGAGTACCCAAATTATTTGGCTGGGGTCGACGCAGGGGTCGCCAAATGCATGCAGCTGCCAGGGTCGCACTACAAACATTTGTCCCTCGTTCAGTCGGTATTTTTCATTGTCTAAGGTTAACGTCAGAGTGCCACGGGCAATGTAGGCTATTTTTACTCCTTCATTACAATGCTCTTTTAGCCCCCAGTCCTGCGGTGCAGTGGCGTCCCAGCCGCCAACGGAACAGACTTTTGGCAGAGTATTGCCCAGACTAAGCCCCGGATAGCCATTTCTCGCCCAGGCATTGAGGGTAACTTTGTTTGCCAGGGATGCCGCTAGCAGGTCTTGGCAGTTGCTCGCATAAAGTAAAGCGCCGGGTTTGGTAAAGACGACGGGTGCATCATGCGCCTGCTCAGTACTTGAGTATTTCATGGCTTTCCTTGTTTAAATTTTACAACTTCCATTTGTTTGCAGCAGATTATTTTTTAAGTAGTTTATTATAGTTATAAGAAATAGCAACTAAAATTATTAATACTATTTAAATCAAGGTGTTATAAGTGATTTAAATCATGTCTGAAAATAGTCAGCAGTTTCTCTCGAGTTCAAAATATATCGCTGTATAGAATGTGCTCTTTATTCAAAAATAATAGGGGCGCATCCAGTCGCTGTTAATCTGGATAAAAGATAGTTGGCCAGTCTATCCCGGCCCTTTGACACAGGGAGCATTCAGAGACTTTGATTCGAAACTGCCCCAATCATACTCAGTGGTCATCGATGAGGAGACTTGGCGACAGGTACTGTATCCATATTATCCAAGTGGATCATTCCTTCAGCCAGTCGTACCCAACACCTGACGTTTTGTCTTTCGCCTGGGTTAAACATACTATTTACCAATGGTAATTCCTTCACGATTACAGTTATTGATTGTTATACAATTTTTTTAACAACTATAAATTGATGGGGGTTAGCATGGCGCGTTTTAGAATTGCACTTAATATGGAATATTGTCGCAGTGAGCACAAGAGCTTTGAAGAGGGGGTAAGGATTGCCTCTGAGCTGGGTTATAAATGGGTCGAACCTATGGTTCACACAGGTTGGGAGCTGTTGAGTGAGGTTAATTTTTATCACTCATTCTCCATGGAGGAAGATCCGCTGTTAATGAAAGAGATCTGTGATAAATACGGGGTAAAGGTTTCAGCGATCTCCGGGCATTCTCCCCTGATGAAACCAGAGGCGGCGGTGCCTCGTTTAACTCGAGCGCAAGTTTTTGCAGATGCCTGTGGCGCACGTTTCGTCAACTCAGACGAAATGATAAAGCCTGATTGGATGGACGATGAAACTGCCCATCACATGATGAAATATACTCTGACCAAAGCCGCAATGGTGGCAGAGCGTCATGATACTTATATCTGCATTGAGCCCCATGGTATTTATACCCGTACGGCAGAGGGTCTGTTGAAAATTGTTAAGCTAATCGACTCAGATAGAATCAAAGTTAACTGGGACACTGGTAATTTTTACCTCGCCGGTCAAGAGTGCCCTTATGCAGGCTTAGAGAAGGTCAAAGATTACGTTTACCATATGCATGCTAAAGATATCAGTTTCGAGTTATCCGAAAAAGAGCGGGATAATACGGAGGTTAACGGCACCCCTGTCGGCTGTGCCTGCGGGGATGGTGTAGTTGACTACAGCCGGGTCAAAGAAATACTTAAAGATGTTGATAGAGATATTTTTCTCAGTGTTGAGTGTGGAACTATCGATCAAGCCGCACGCAGTCTAGTGCATTTGCAAGAGGTCTTTGCCGATAGTCTTATTGATTAATCAGCGAGAGGGATATGGCTAATCAGTGCTCAGCGGCTGAATAGCCATATTGGGTGACTATTAAAATCATTTTAGCGGTTGATTGTTATCGGAAATAAAGCTTGTTGTTGGCGCTTTTGATCGAGTGAATGGAAGTATTTAGTTGTTTAAATTTTACAACTGTTTTTTTTCGAACGACATGCTGGTTTTAAATAGTTTACCCTAGTGGTAATAAAAAGCAGAATAAAAATAATTAATGCATATAAATCAGTATATTAAATCCTATTGCGATTTTCTCATGTAAGTCGAAGACGAATAGTCGATACTTGAAATATATCTTGTTTAGCATAAAGATGATTTTTTTTGCACAACCATTATTATAAGTGTCCTAGGAGAAAATCATGCAAGTGGGAATTAATTTACTCTGTTTGGCGGGGTTCATTACAGAAGAGCATCTCCCCCACATTCGCCGTATCAAAGAGCTTGGCTACGACGGAGTAGAAATACCCATTCTCAGCGGTGATCCACAGCATTATGCCTGGTTGGCAAAAGAGTTGGATGTTATTGGGTTGAGAAGAACCTCGACATCTATCATCCCCTCTCCTGAGGCAAACCCATTGAGCAGTGATGCCGATATTCGCCAGCGAGGTATTGATCATCTAGATTGGATTATGCAGTGCTCCATTGCACTGGGTTCTGAGAGCATCGGCGGTCCCTTTCACGCCCCGCTAGGGCATTTTACCGGTACGGGACCCACTGCAGACGAAATAAAATTCGGTGCTCAAGCGCACCACGCCATGGCTGAGAAAGCGGCGAAAAATGGCATATATTTGAGTTTGGAGCATCTAAATCGTTTTGAAACCCACTTTTTGAATACGATGGAGCAGTCCAAACGTTATGTTGAGGCGGTGGATCACCCCGCTTTTAATATTTTATACGATACATTTCATGCCAATATAGAAGAGAGAAAACAGCCGGAGGCGATTGAGCTGATCGCGGGCAAGATCGGCGTCGTGCATATTTCTGAGAACGACAGAGGCATACCGGGTAGGGGTCACATTGATTTTTCAGAAATTTTCAAAGCAGTACGCAAAACGGGCTACGACGGCTGGGTGACCCTGGAAGCGTTTGGCGCAGGCGTCCCTGAATTGGCCGCCGCTACTTGTGTCTGGCGTCCGTTATTTCCGGATTATGAAACCTTGTTCGCTGAATCTCTTCAATTTATGCATCATCAATGGGAACAAGCAGAATGAAGCAAAAACCTGTTATCGAAATGCAAAACATCGGCAAAGGATTTCCGGGAGTTGTCGCCTTAAACGCAGTTAGCATTGAGTGTTATTCTGGCGAAATACATGCACTTGTCGGCGAAAATGGCGCCGGAAAATCGACGCTGATCAAAATATTGTCCGGCGTTATTCAACCCGACAGCGGGCGTATTACTTTAGATGGCGAGGCGGTGAGCTTTAAGCACCCGCTGGAGTCGCTGAACGCCGGTATCTCTGTCATCTATCAAGAATTTTCACTGTTGCCAGATCGCAGTGTTGCACAAAATATTTTCCTCGGCAGAGAGCTCACTCACCGAGGCATACTGCAAAATGCGCAGATGAATGCCCAGACCCGAAAAATATTGGACATGTTTGTCGGCGGTAAAAAAATTGATCCTGAGACGCCTTTATCAAGTTTGGACGTCGCCTCTCAGCAAATGGTGGAAATTGCCAAGGCCATCTCCCTCAACTCTAAAGTTTTAGTCATGGATGAGCCTACTGCAGCGCTGAATGAGGCGGAGTGCCAAGAGTTGTTTGAGAGCGTTGAAATGCTCAGAGACAGAGGCACAGCCATTATCTACATCACACACCGGATGCGCGAAGTGACCCGCTTGGCCGATAAAGTTACCGTCTTAAAAGATGGCGAAATCGCCGCCCGCTTTAATAGCATGCCAGCCCCTGAAGATATCGTCCGAGCCATGGTGGGCCGGGATATCACGCAGTTCTACGCACCTTTTGCCTCCCCCGAGGAGATCTCACAGCAAGTTCTGTGTGTAAAGGGTGGGGCAAACGCCAGTATTCACAACATCAACTTTAGCTTGCATGCCGGAGAGATTCTCGGTATTGCCGGTATCCAAGGTGCGGGACGCAATGCATTGGCGATGGCCATTTTTGGTCATATCCCCTTTACTCAAGGCGAGGTAACGTTACTCGGTAACAAGGTGCACTTGACGAATCCTAGGCAGGCGATTGCCGCGGGCATCGGCCTGTTACCCGGTGATCGAAAAAGTGAGGGGCTGACGCTTAAACAGTCTATTCGCGATAACGCTATGCTGTCTTCACGGGCATTGGCGGGTATTTTTTCCTCGCATAAAGCTAATAAATATATCGACTTAGCAGGCATCGATCTGTTGCTCGATAAAATGGAGGTCAAGGCCCCCAGCTATGATTACGAGATCCAAAATTTATCCGGTGGCAATCAGCAAAAGGCGATTGTGGCCCGCGCGCTGTCATTAAATCCTAAAGTACTGATATTTATTGAGCCCACTCGAGGTATCGACGTCAACACCAAGGCCAGTATTTATCAGCTGATGCGCGACCTCGCTAGAAAAGGCACAGGTATCATCATGATTTCATCCGATCTCCCTGAAGTCGTTGGGGTTTCTGACCGTGTGCTGGTGATGCACGAGGGCACTATCGCCGCCGAGTTCTCCTCTGGCGCGCAAGAGGCAGATATTATGTTGGCAGCCACGGGTGAAATGGGGGCTGTTGCATGAATACCATTAGCTTAGATAAACCGCTGATTAAACGACGTCCATTCTCCTTTGAAAAATGGGCACCGGCGCTGTTATTACTGACGGCAATCATTTTGTATGTCGTGGCTTGTATCGTCACCGGTCAAACTCAATACTTAACCTTAGACAATCTATTGGCGGTAGTCGGTCGCTCCATCGCGCTCGGCATCACCGCCATTGGCCAGACCTTTGCCATTTTAGTGGCCTCTATCGACCTCTCAGTGGCCAGTTTGATCTCAGCGTCAGCAGTCTTGTCGTCGGTGGTGATGAACGGCAATCCTGATATGGTGGTGCCCGCGATTGTCCTCGCCCTGATACTGGGTGCGGTAGTTGGGCTTTTAAATGGCCTAGTGATTACCCAGCTAAAGGTCAATCCGCTGATCGCGACACTGGGGATGAGTTTGATCATTCAAGGTGTGCTCTCGGCCTTTGTCTCTAATTTCGCCGGTTCAGTGCCAGAGGAATTTCAGTTCTTTGCCTACGGCTCTGTCTTTGGGCTGCCTTTTGGTACGGTGTTTTTCTTTGGCCTGGCCTTTCTAGCCTTTTTTATCTTGCGCTACACCCGCTTTGGCTCGCAGATATATGCGGTGGGGGGCAATCCTGACGCCGCGCGGTTCGCCGGCATCTCCACCACTAAAATGATTGTCTCAGCGCACATTATCTGCTCGATTTGTGCGGTGATTGCCGGCTTGTATCTGGCCAGTCGGCTGCGCTCTGGTGCACCTTGGATTGGCTCTGATGGCCTCTATGATCTTGAATCTATCGCGGTGGTCGTGATCGGCGGCACTATTCTTGCCGGAGGCCGTGGCGGGATTTGGGGTACGGTGGCTGGCATGCTGATATTTTCTCTGGTGGATTCGTTTTTCAACATTATCGAAATTGATGCCTTTGTTAAACAAGTACTGCGGGGGGTTATTATCGTCGCCGCCGTCGCATTTTACTCGGTTAAATCTAGGAGAGCTGTCGCATGAATTCACTCGTTACCTTTGCCAGGCGTTACACCTCCATAAATTGGGCCAATATCAATCCGGTGTATTTTGTCCTAGCGGCACTGATCGTCGCTATTATTCTCAATAATCCCAACTTCATTGAACCTACGGGTTATATGAATTTTCTCAAGCGCGCAGCACCTTTGGCGATCCTCGCCGCCGGGCAACTCTATGTAATCGTCTCAGGGGGTTTTGATCTCTCGGTGGGCTCAATGATTACCTTAGTGGTAGTCGGCTCTTCGATGCTCACCAACAATGATCCCGCGGCCACTATGTGGGTGATTCCGGTGATGTTCGGGATGGGTGCGCTGGTGGGTTTGATCAACGGTATGGTGGTTTGTTATCTGCGGGTTCCCTCACTGATTACCACCTTGGGAATGATGATCACCTTGAATGGCTTTGCCTTTCTCTGGTCAGGGGGTGCGCCCAGAGGCTACCTTCCCGATACTTTTAGATTTTTTGGCCGGGTCAGCTATAAAGACATTCCGCTTATCCATATGCTGCCGGTCGCGTTGATTGTACTGGTGGTCGTAGGGTTGATTCTCTACTGGCTGATGCATAAAACAAATTTGGGGCGGATGATACACGCCATTGGCGATAATCCAAATACGGCTAAACTGGCCGGGGTTTCGGTTAACCAAGCGCGCATCTCAGCCTTTATTGTCTCATCGCTCAGTGCGGTAGTGGCGGGGATTTTACTCGGTGGTTTTGCCGGGGTATCGACCAGCGTCGGAGTAGGCTACGAGTTACAGGCGATTACCGCCGCAGTACTCGGTGGGGCAGTATTGCTAGGAGGACGAGGTTCTGTCCCGGCGACTATCGCCGGTGCTCTGACCTTGATGGCAATTTTTACCCTGCTGAATTTTCTCGGTATGCCACAGCCCGTTAGGCAGATTGTACAGGGACTGATACTGATTGCGGCAGTGGCCCTAACCATGAGGCGCAAAGGAAAACACGCGAATAGTTAAACTTGAATTATCAAACTGCTGGTCTCTGTCATAACAGTGGCTAGCTTAAGACACTGTGAACCTAAAATAACAAACACAAAAAAAGAGGAATATACAATGCATAAATTAGTAAAGCACTCTCTCGCCCTCGGCCTGATGATGAGCTTACCAACAATGGTTATGGCGCAAAACTTCGATGATCCTATAGAGTTCGCCAAGCAAAAAGAGCAGCTGACAATGACCGCCAATGGACCTGCAAACAAGCCTTGGGAGCAATATATTGGTGATCGCTTAGCGAGCACCCAGAGATTTGCCAAGAAGGGCGGCAGTACGGTCTGTTTCTCAAATGCCGGAGTCAACAACCCATGGAGAGTCGTAGGTTATACCGATATGATCGAAGAAGTCGCGCTACACAGCGATATCAAAGCGTTCATTCATGTTGATGCTGAAGGTTCTGACGACAAGCAAATCGCCGATATTAACGACCTTCTCGCCGGTGGTAACTGTGACATTCTTATTGTCTCGCCCAATACGACTGCTGCATTGACGCCTGCCGTGGAAAAAGCTTGTCAGCAACTGCCGGTTATCGTTTTTGACCGCGGTGTTCAAACTAATTGCCCCGTGACTTTCATCCACCCAGTGGGCGGTTACGGTTTTGGTATTCAGGGCGCTGAATTTGTCGCTGCCAATGTTGAGAAAGGCAGCAATGTCTTGATGCTGCGTATTCTACCGGGCGTCGATGTGCTTGAAACTCGCTACTCTTCAGGGTTGCGGGTACTTAAGGAAGCGGGCCTCAACATCATCGGCACTGAGTTTACCGGTGCCGACAACGCCAAGACTAAGTCCATCGTTGAAGATTACCTACAGCGCGGTACCATCGATGCGGTCTGGATGGATGCGGGCGCGACTGCCGTTGCAGCCATTGAAGCCTTTGAAGATGGCGGTTACGATATCCCAGTATTTGTCGGTGAAGATCAGCAAGACTTCCTCCAGAAGTGGAAGAAAATGGATATAACCGCGATTGCGCCTACTTACCCAACTTACCAGTGGCGTACCGCGATTATCGCAGCATCACGTATCTTACAAGGTGAGTCGGTTCCCGGTCCTGAGTGGGTTTTACCCCAAGCATCAATCACCAAAGCTAACTTGGATGAGTTCATCAATGAAGCGATGCCACCACTGCATTACGCGATGTGTGGTTGTGAAGATATGCCTAACTACCCTCAGGCGTGGGGTGGTAAATAACCTAGTCGGTTAAGCCAAAACGGGTATCTTGGATACCCGTTTTTGCGTGCTAGAGGTAAGCAGATTAAAGCTTACTATAAGGTTTCGCCAGTTCAGTTGCGAGTAAATCATAAACCATTCTCACCCTGCTACTGGTCTGTAATTCACGGTGAACCGTCAGCCAGATGGGAAAGCTGATCGAAGAAAAACTCGGCAGCACTTGCCGGACTTTGGGCTCAAGTGCACCAATATCTTCGGGCATGATGCCTATCCCCAGTCCCTGTTTTACCATCTCCCAGTGAACCATAAAGCTCTCACTTAATACGGGGAAATTTGCCGCCGTTAAATTCAAGCCTCTCTCCTGTAGCCCTTTTAGTAACATCCCCGATCCGTCAAAGCTGATGAAGGCAGCTCCGGCAAGGTCTGCCTTGCAGTCAATTTTGGCGATGCTGTTCAGATACTCTGTGGTGGCGTAGAGTTTGGCTTCAACCTCTTTTATTTTGCGGGCGATCAGCTCGGGTTGGGTGGGTCGAAAATTTCGGATCGCTATATCGGCTTCCCGCATGCGTAAATCGCTGACCTGGCTAGTGGCGATAATTTCTATGTGAATTTTTGGCTCCAATAGACGTAGCTTGGCAACTATTTTTGGCAGCCAAAACATCGCGTAGACCTCGCTGGCACTGATGCAGACATTACCTTCTAACTGTTGCGATTGCCCCGTGGCCAACAGTGAAAATTGACTGGCAGCCTCGCCCATTAGTTTTACCTTCTGTAACAGCTCTAGGCCACTGGGGGTAATCGTTAAGCCCAGCCCCACTCGCTCAAACAGGACCACGCCCAGTTCTTTTTCCAGAGCGCTTACCTGGCGACTTAAGGTAGGCTGACTCATGCCCAGTGCCCGAGCCGCCGCCGACAGTGAGCCCTCTTGCGCTGTGATCAGAAAAGCCCGAGCACGGTTCCAATCAAAGTTGACCGATCGCCAATCCATTTGTTCACCTATACGATTATGCATATGTTATATGCATAATTTGTCAATTATCATTCGTTTATGCATAGTTTAAACTATCCCCTTGATCATTAAATTGCAATGAAATTATGAGGATAAATAATATGACAGTGTTGGTCGTCGGTGCCAGTGGCGCAACCGGGCGCTTAGTCGTCGAGCAGTTGCTCAGGCGGGGGAAATCACTGAGAATCGTAGTCAGAACTAACAGTAATCTCGGTAGAAAATTATTCAGTCACCCGCAATTAACCATTATCCAAGGGAGCTTGCTTGAGTTTAGTGAGGCTGAGTTAGCAGCTTTAGTCGAAGGTTGTACGGCGGTGGTTAGTTGCTTAGGGCACAATTTGAGCGTTAAAGGTATCTTTGGTGCACCGCGGGCGCTAGTGACAGAGGCCACCGCCAAACTGTGTAAGGCGATCATTAGTCATCAGCGACCAACCGCGGTAAAGTTCATCTTGATGAACAGTAGTGGGGTACGCAACCTAGACAGTGACGAATCTGTGTCTACTGCACAGCGTATAATTTTGTTTGCCCTGCGACACCTGCTACCCCCTCACAGAGATAACGAGCGGGCTGCCGCCTATTTATCCAGCCAAGTCGGGGTGAATGATGAACATCTAGAATGGGTCAGTGTTCGCCCTGATAGCTTAGTTGATCTGCCCCAAGAAAGCCCATATAGTATGCATCCTAGCCCGTTGAGAAGTGCCATCTTTGACGCTGGCATTTGTAGCAGAATAAACGTTGCCTGTGTCATACGCGACTTGATTTGTACCGATGATCTGTGGGCGCATTGGCAGGGGCGCATGCCCATCTTGTACAATAGCGAGCAATAAAACCGCTAATCTGGATGCTGGTAAAAGAGGGGGGTAGATCGAATTTTGTTGACCGTAGCTTGGCTGCTAACAGCGGGGGAGCCTTGCAAAATCTGGGATAATCCTGGGCAATGCAGTGGGTTTTTCTGGGATAAATGCTGCAATAAATGAACCGATCAGTCACTCCCAGATTGTTGCTCGCCTATAGCAGTTTACCAATAGAACGGCTATCTTCGCTATCGGGTTAAGCTTAAACTATGCTTCTATTAAAACGGATTGCGGGTCTGCCCATCGACTATTTTATGGGCAGAGCAAGTGTGCAACATGTAGGTCATAATGCAGCCAATGCGAAAATATAATATGTTTAAAAAGTATCTGTTGGCAGTTATTTACAGTCTATTATTCAGCAGCGCAGCGATGGCGGGTGAAACAATTCGTATCAGCACTGGTGAATGGGCGCCTTATATCTCAGAAAGCGAACCCTATCATGGCTTTATCGTGCGCATTATCGATGCAGCTTTTGCCCTTGGAGACATAGACGTTCAATGGATATATTACCCTTGGGCCAGAGCTATGTTGTACGCTAAAGAAGGTAAGTGGGATGCCACCGCTGTCTGGTACGACTCAGAGCAACGCAGGAAGTTTTTCTTGTATAGCGATCCAATCGCCTCCTCTTCCCTGGTCTTCTTTCATTTAAAAAGTACTCAATTTGACTGGTCAACGATGGACGACCTCAACGGTCTAACAGTGGGCACAACCAATGGCTTTTTTTATGGAGAAGCTTTTCATGATGCCTTGCGGCGCGGAATATTTGCCGAGCAAAAAGTACCCAGTGAAGTGCTTAATATCAATAAATTATTGCGCGGTAAAATCGATCTTTTTGCCGGCGACTTGCAGGTAGGTAAATTATTGATCGATCGGCAATTAACCCCAGCACAAAGGGCTAAAATTACCTACCATCAGCTGCCCCTACAAAACATCGAATTACACTTGCTACTCTCCAAAAAAAATAGTCGCAGGCAGTTCTTTTTGGAAAAGTTTAACGCGGGCCTAAAAGAACTAAAAGCTGCAGGCAAAGTAACCGATTATATCCAAATGCGTTTAACCCCAAGTATAGAAGCACCTTTAAACTAGAGGATTATTAATAAAGGCAGCACCTTTTCCTTCAGGCCCAGCCCTGTGTTAATGAGCATATAAGTCACTGCAATCCCAGCGTAGATCGATTGAGCTAATATTCACAGAACTGCTATGCAACCACACCAGATGCTAAATTTGCGCGGTGCCTTATGTTGCTCACGGTGAGTGACATGAATCTGCAGCGGGGTGAAATCATAATATTCTCAGCACAATAGTTGCCCTTTGTTGGTCTGTTCTCAATGACTTGCTGCGCTGCTTTTTTGGATGGGCACTCGTTGTGCTGGGGACTCAAATTATTCAGTAGCAGAGCTGATCAGTGGCATCGCCTCTCTCTCTAGAATGGGCATTGATTTTGTGGTTATTCACAGAGAAAATTTTCGAGTTTTCTCGCTTGTCTCTAAGGGTATCAAGCTAAAGTCGACTTGCTGGATCGCTGGAAAGCGCTGGGGGTTTGGCCGACATAGCGTTTGAAAACGGTGGAAAAATATTGTGATGAACTGAAATTTAATTCCAGGGCAATAGCGGTAATATTCAGGGTATCATCGGCGAGTATTGTTTTAGCCCATGCAATTTTTTGCCTTAGCATGTAGTCCGCTGGAGGGTAGCCTGTCTCTTGTTTAAAGCGAGATTTATAACGGCTTACTGAAAGCCCTGTCTGTGTAGCGAGGCGTTGCATACTCAAGCTTCCATCAGTTAGGTGCTCTGCAATAAATTCAAGATTATGGCTTATCTCAGGCGATAGATAATGGTCAGTCCCACCCTCGGCAATCGCCTGGTAAATCATCAATAACACTTGTGACAGTGCATTCTTGACTTTGACCTGGGTAAAAGCATCGCCGTCAGGATTCTGCAGTGCAGTAATGGCTCTGTCGAGTTCGATTTGCAGTCGCTGGCTAGTTTTAAACTGACGTCTAGCTGATTGATTTAACTGCTCGATAATTGACCGCTGTTCAGCTTGGTTGAAATTCAGCCAGCCAACTTGCCGCTGGGTTGTCAGTACAAACCAATAGAGAATACCTTTTTGTTCAGGTGTTTGAGCTGAGCTGTGAGTTTCACCCGGGCGGGTGTATAAAATATCGCCACTTTCTAAATGATGAACCAAGCCTTCTATTTCGTAAGTTTGCTGTCCCTTAGCGAGATAACAAAATTCATAGGCACCCGGGTGAGTATGACTCAGCAACTGCTGATTAGCCGAAGTATAGTTATAGCGACCGATGATACTCAGCCCGCCAAAGTCCTGAGCCGAAAGATTAAAAACTTGTCGTTGTGGGTAACTATGCATGTTTGATTTTGTATCATGAGCCGGGGGTGAACGCAAGTCAAAGTTAAACATGTGAAACTGAGCCGAATATTATTTATCAATAGAGGATCAAGCATGGATCACACCACTGTCTCAGCAGGTCATAATGAAATACTCGACGCCGAGCAAATCCGATCCTTTCGAGAGCGGGGCTATTTGTTGATCCCTGCTCTAATCGACGCTGAGACCGTGAGAGATTACCAAATAATCTACGAAGACTTTCTTGCGGGGCGGGTGAATACTCTAGGTTTTCGCTCAGACCTTAGTGGCGCGCTAGAGCGCGACTGTGATTCGAGTACGGCACCAGCCCGCGAGCGCATTACCCAAATTATGGTCCCCAGTCGCCTGCAGCCCGCGCTGTTGCATAAGGCTATCCATCGGCGATGTCTGGCGGTCAGCCATCAGTTACTGGGGGACGATCTGGCTCTGGATTTTGATATGCTGATAGATAAGGCCCCCTATTCCAATACCGAAACTCCCTGGCACCAAGATTCGGCCTACTGGTTAAAGCTACCGGATACTCGGGCGTTGAGCTGTTGGGTGGCGCTCGATGCAGCGAGTATAGACAACGGTTGCATGTGGTATGTAGCGGGCTCTCACTTACAGCCGATGCGTGCTCATCGCCAATCGGGCAATAAAGGTGCCCTCACCTGTGCGGGCAGTGAAGGTGAGGCGGTGGCTGTCCCCGTTAATCCCGGGGATTGTATCGTGCATCACGGTAATACCTTGCACTACAGTCGCGGCAATAGTTTGAATCAGCGACGACGCGCTTTTATTACCAACTTTCGCCCCCAGGCGATGATTGATCTGGAGCGACAACAGAACTACGATCACACCGGTGGTCGCAGTGTTAAAAATAGCAAGGCAAGGGATTAGGCGATGACGATTATTCCGTTTATTTCTCGCTGGGGGTATGAGCAACAGCCCTGGCCGGAATTTCTGGCGCAGTGTGAACAGGCTGGCAT
>JABSRA010000023.1 GCA_013215445.1 Oceanospirillaceae bacterium | reverse complement strand
GCCTGTAACCATTGCCTCAATCACAAACAATCCTGTACGCCAGGGGCGCTTGGGACTTGTTCGCTGCTTCCCTAACAATAGCCGATCTATAAAATAGATTCTGCCACTCTAACCACCTCGGTGGTGATACTGCCGTCGGCATGTAAATTAAACCACCTAAACCCTGGTTTAACGAGTTCAAGATCATCTTCCAAGGTTACTTCTGCCTGGGCAACTTTATACTGCGGCGCAGTGGCGGGGGTGCAAAACAATTCAACCGAACCGCGACGTCGATGTAACGCTTGGTGCAAGTGCCCAAAGCTAATCCCTTTTACTTTAGTGGACTTATCTAATATTCGCCAAAAAGCCTCGCTATTGGCCAGCTTAATCTGGTCTTGCCAAAGACTGCCAACCTCAATCGGTGGATGGTGTAAGACGATCAACACATATTTGACCGCAAGTTGCTCAACCTCTGCCAGGCGTTTAAGTTCACTATTACTTAACGCTCCCCCGCCTACTCCGTCGGCATCGCTGGTGCTATTAAGTAGCAAAATTGCCCAATCGCCCTGCACCACCAACTTGGCCTGCATTTCAGAAAATTGTGCCATGACCCCCGCATCGTCGTGGTTGCCGGGAATCCAGTGACGTCGCTGCGCTAGCTCAGTGGTTTTTTGTAATATCCGGGCATAGGCGCTAGCCTTTCCGCCCTGGGCTAGATCACCACTGAGGATAAGATGATCAAACATGCCCGCGGTCCGATTCATTTCCCGCACAGCATCGACCACGGCATCTAAACGTAAATCGGGGTAACAGTGTTTAAAAGACTGATCTGGCGCTTGTGGTAAATGACAATCGGTAATTTGCACTAGGCGGATGCTGGTGCTTTTAGCTGAAGAATTCATGAAAATTAGCTACCTTAAATGTCGTTCTTGGACTGATTAATGACTGCCCACAGAGGCGCCTGTCATTATCTGCTGGCTTTGATAACCATGGGTTATACAGTGCGATAGCCATTGCGCCAGATACTCATTGAGTTGGATTTTTTCATCCACCTGATGCATTAATTTATTAGGGTAGGAATAACGGCCACTGAGTTGCGATTTTTTACTGGGGTTAACCACCTCTGCCATTCTTGCATCATGGTACATACGCACCATTAACTTAGGCGATAACAATTGCTGGACACTCACTGCAGCGCTCTCTTTTATATAGCTTTGGCTCACAGACAAGGTGCTGGTAAATTTAAACCGCTCTTCTACACTGATCGAAATCAGTGCTTCGCCCCGCCCCATATCGACAATAAAATCACGCCGCTCGCACTCATCAATATTAGGCAGTAGTTTTAATAGCCGCGCATAATTGGCTTCGCACAGCGCCATTTGTTTGGTTAAATCTGGAACATATTTTGCTTTCATAGGCATACTAAAGTGTTTGATTGATGGATTGGCAAGTTTAGCCCTACCGTTTGATTATCGATGCTTAGTCAATACCCCAGCGTAACACCAAGCGTCAACAGCGATTTTTACCACAGTGATTAAATGTCGCGCACTCAATGCTGTCTGCGGCGAAGAGCATCAGCCTCCCATTATAGCTTACAGCTCAGGCAATCATCAAAGTCCAAACTTTCTAACTCTTGTCGCTCACTAAAGGCAGTTTGTATTCTCCCCTGTAAATCTACGGCCAAGCTCTCATTGTCGTTGAGCTTCGCTCTGGCAAACACTTCAACCAGTACGGCTAATTCGTCTAAGGTAAAATCATGCATAATCACTGTCCTTCTCGATACTAACGCGTATCTCTTTAAAATCATTAGTTTATTTAATTATTATGTGCTCAACCATTAATTGCACACTGCGCTTACCGCGAAATTCATTCACATCCAGTTTGTAGATAACTCGCACTTGCTCTATGGACTCATTCGGCCATATATTTTCATCAATATTGAAATAGATAGCATCGATGGCCAGCCCTGTGTTCGGCTCCATCAAGACTAATTTTAGATGTTTTTTGCCCACGATACGCTGCTGAATAACTTTAAATTCATTATCAAATAACGGCTCGCTAAAATGATGTCCCCAGGGACCGGCATCGCGAAACATCACCGCCTGCTGTACGTTCATATCAGCAGGTAACAGGGCACCATCCGTCAGCAGCGTCGCTTTCAAATCTTGCTCTCGTAGCTCGGTACTGATCACATGTTCAAAGGCCGCCGAAAACTTTTCTAGTGAATCCGCATCAATCGTCAACCCTGCCGCCATTGCATGACCGCCAAACTTTTTTATCAGCCCCGGATGCAACGCATCAATCAATGCCAAACCATCCCGCAAGTGATAACCATTGATAGACCTAGCCGAACCTTTAAGCTGGCCTTTATCTCCGGGGGCAAAGGCAATCACCGGTCGGTGCAACCTATCTTTGATCCGCGACGCTAAGATACCTATCACCCCCTGATGCCAGCTTGCATTGTACAGACACAGGCCCATCGGCAGAGGTTGATTATTCGAGGTACCGCCAATTTCAATTTTCTCTAAAAATTGCAGCGCCTGCACCTGCATGCCCTGCTCTATAGTGCGTCGCTCTATATTCAATTCATCTAATTGCAGCGCGTAGCCACGTGCGGTCTCTTCATCTTCAGCGAGTAAACACTCGATACCAATAGACATATCATCTAATCTACCCGCTGCATTTAACCGCGGCGCCACGGCAAAACCCAAATCGCTCGCCACTAATTTATCTAGCTTACGATTGGCAACTTCCAACAGCGCCTTTAAACCCGGACGCGTTTTCCCCGCCCTAATGCGCTGTATTCCCTGATAGACAAGCGTCCTATTATTATGTTCAAGCGGTACCACGTCAGCAACCGTGCCCAGTGCAACCAGATCCAATAGAGAGGCTAAATTGGGCACCGGGATATTATGCGATTCAAACCAATTAATGCTCTGCATCGCACGGCGCAACGCAATCAACAAGTAAAATACCACCCCCACCCCACAGGTCGATTTCGCGGCAAAACTGCAATCTTTACGATTCGGATTCACAATCGCAATGGCCTTGGGTAATGTTTCTCCCGCAAGGTGGTGGTCGGTAACCACCACATCGATACCCAACTGATTTGCCCTATCAACACCTTCAATACTGGAGACACCATTATCGACGGTGATAATTAAAGCAGGATCGTCCAGCGCCGCTACCTCGACTATTTCTGGCGACAAGCCATAGCCAAATTCAAATCTATTGGGAATCAGATAGTCAACATTTGCCGCGCCCATCATGCGCAGACCCAACAGTAAAACCACAGTACTGGTGGCACCATCACAATCGAAATCACCGATGATAATGATTTTTTGGTCTTGCGAAATTGCCTCAACAATACGCTTTGCCGCCTGATTTATATCTTTAAGACCACTATCAGGCAGCAAGTCTTTTAGCGAACGGCCTAATTGTGCCTGATCTGTAATACCCCTGGCCGCATACACTTTAGCCAGTGACTCGGGGACTTGAGAAAAAATATTGGCACTAAAATCAATATTTTCTCTGCATAAAACTTCTACTGTACTCACAGTTTCTCCTATATTTTCGACTTAGGCGCGGGGAACAGCGCATCCGTCTTGTCGGTATAATAGTAAACAACTAAGCCTATCCATTCTTTGACGGCGATATTTAAATCGCGGACATGTTGCCAATACTTAGGATCAAGGCGCAGTCCATCCGCTGTTTTCGAATAATAATCGACAGGATAGGCCACCACATCCCAACCACGGGCGCGAAAAATCCCCATCGATCTTGGCATATGAAAAGCAGATGTCACTAATAGCCAGCGTCCCCGAGGTACTCCTGCCAATAGTTTTTCGCTTAAAACAGCATTTTCAAAGGTATTGCGCGATTCTTTTTCCCACAGCACTCTGCCCGTAACACCTTGTTCGTTGAACCAGGTCTGCATCGCACTATCCGCCACATCTTCAGGGTGCAGTAACGAGCCACTACCACCGGTGAATACAATCTTGGCATTAGGGTAGGCGCGAGCCAGCACGGGAATTGCCATCATGCGCTCTGCCGCCCCATTAAATTGGGCCATTTTCCAGCGGCTACTCAACCCCCCTCGCTCTGCACCACCGAGCACGATAATACCCCGCACGTCTGCTACTATATGGGTAGGGGCGGGAAATCGTTTTTCAAGTGGGCGCAGCAAAATATCAGCAACCGGTAGGAACAAAATTAATAGCGAGGCACAGAGACTACTAATCAGCAGTCGCATCCCCCATTTAGATCGACAGTTAATCAGGATAGCAGAGAGCACCATCAATAAGATTAAAAAATGATCGGGGCTGACCAAAAACCAAAACAGTTTCGATATTACGTAAAAATAATCCATGCATTATCCCAAGCAACCAGCAGACTATAAAAAATCTAGCCCGGCAAGAGCAAGATATAGCTTGCCACTATGTAAACACGCACAAAAAAAGCCCGCTAAACGAGCCTTTTACGCTAGCTCATAACCATCAAGACAGCTTAGTCATCATAAAGTCGTGCACCGCTTGCAAGTTATTATCCAGCACCTTGAAAGACTCTTCACGCTCAAACAAATCTTTCAAGTGTTCAGGCAGTGAGGGGGGCTCAAGGCCTGCCTCGACAATAGCCTCGGGGAACTTAACCGGATGTGCAGTGGCGAGCGTTATCATCGGTACTGCCGGATCTGCATTCAGCTCGCGGCCGGCTTTGACACCAATCGCCGTGTGCGGATCTAATAGATAACCGGTTTCAGCATGGACCTGCGCGATAGTCTCACAAGTATCTTGATCGCTAACACTGATACTGTCAAAAACGCTCTGTAATTTTTCAACCTGCTGCGATCCCAGTGACACGGATTGGGTTTTAAAACGTCCCAACAACTCGCTAACCGCCTTACCATCGCGATCATACAAGTCAAATAATAGGCGTTCAAAATTAGAGGACACCATAATATCCATGGACGGAGATAAACTGTGCTTGAGGCTGCTTTTAGACATATCGTTGTTAGCAATCACACGGTGCAAAATATCATTACTATTGGTGGCTACGACTAACTGCTTAATCGGCAGACCCATTTGCTTGGCCAAATAACCTGCAAATATATCACCAAAATTACCCGTAGGCACAGAAAAGGACACTTCTCGGTGTGGCCCACCTAAGGCAATTGAGGCACTGAAGTAATAGACAATTTGCGACATAATACGCGCCCAGTTAATCGAGTTAACGGCGCCTAATTTTCTGCCCTTTAAAAAGTCCTGATTGGCAAAACTGGCCTTGACCATTTCCTGACAATCATCAAAATTGCCCTCTATGGCAATATTATGCACATTATCTGCAATGATACTGGTCATCTGCCGACGCTGTACTTCTGATACTTTCTGGTGCGGATGCATAATAAAGATGTCGATGCATTTGCTATGTCGGCAACCCTCGATAGCGGCAGAACCTGTATCGCCAGAAGTCGCACCGAGAATAACTAATTTTTCTTTACGCTTGACCAAGATGTGATCCATCAAGCGCCCGAGTAACTGCAGGGCAAAATCCTTGAACGCCAGTGTCGGACCGTGAAACAGCTCAAGCACCCACTCATTACTGCCGAGCTCTTTTAAAGGCGCCACTGCAGCATGATCAAAGGCGGCATAAGTCTCATCGATCATACCCTTAAGCTCATCGTCACTGATACAACCAGCCACAAAAGGAGCGATGATTTTGAATGCTAACTGCGCATAAGACAGACCAGCCCAAGACGCAATTTCTGCGGCACTATACTTAGGCAAGGTTTCAGGTACGTACAAGCCTCCATCCGCCGCTAATCCAGCTAACAAAACTTCTTCAAAATTTAGCGCAGGTGCATCGCCGCGCGTTGAAATGTATTTCATATTTTTTGCCTTATAAATGTTCTACACGAATGCGGGTAACATCGCCCAAGATACAATCTAATGCTTCTATTTCCAAAATCGCTTTATTCATTTGGAACTCAAAAACTTGTTGTGTCAGTAAAATAACCGGTACGTAATCTTCATCTGATTCTTTTTGCACTATCGCTTCAATATTGATGCCTCCCTGGCCCAAAATTTTAGTCACGGCCGCTAAAACGCCCGGTTTTTCCGCTGCTTTTAAATGTAAATAATAAGCCGTTTCAGTTTGCTCCATCGCTAGGATAGGGAGGTTCGAGAGTGTCTCGGCTTGAAAGCCTAATGGAGGGCTAGCCGCTGTGTTACCACCAATGATATTACGTGCAATATCGATAATATCCGCAATCACAGCTGAACCTGTTGCCTCGCCACCAGCCCCAGCGCCGTAGTACAATGTTTGGCCCACCGCATCAGCGTCGACCACCACCGCATTCATAACCCCATTCACGTTGGCGATTAAAGTCTGCTTTGGAATCATGGTGGGGTGAACACGCAGTTCAATGCCCTGTGCTGTGCGCCTGGCAATACCCAAGTGTTTAATTCTATAGCCTAGTTCATCGGCAAATCTGATGTCTTCCGCCGTAATTTTACTGATGCCCTCAGTGTAAGCCTTGTCAAATTGTAGAGGTATACCATAGGCAATCGACGCTAAAATGGTTAGCTTATGGGCGGCATCAATGCCCTCAACATCAAAAGTGGGATCAGCCTCGGCATAACCCAGCGCTTGCGCCTCTTTCAATACATCGGAGAAATCGCGACCTTTCGCTTGCATCTCGGACAAAATAAAGTTGCCAGTACCGTTAATGATACCCGCCAAGTTATTAATTTTATTAGCTGCCAATCCCTCTTTAAGCGCTTTAATAATGGGAATTCCACCGGCCACAGCCGACTCAAAGGCAACCGTAACATTATGCTTTCTAGCCGCGGCAAATATTTGATTACCGTGAACCGCGATTAATGCTTTGTTGGCAGTGACCACATGCTTGCCATTTTCAATGGCCAGCAACACCAGTTTCAAGGCAACTTCATAACCACCGATCAATTCGACCACGATATCTATGTCTGGATTGCTTGCCACTTCAAAAATATCGCGAGTAACCTGCGTGGATGTGGTATCGCAGTCTGGATTATCACGACGAGCGCCAACCTGAGCAATCATTATTTCACAACCAATGCGACGGCTAATCTCCGCTGCATTGCGTGTTAATACATTAAATGTACCGCTGCCAACCGTACCTAAACCACATATTCCAACTTTTACCGGTTTCAAAATTCTTCCTCAAAGTCTATTTCACGCCAACCTACCTCCCAACACGAGCGATAGCGGATCCGTAGTATAGCTAAGATGAGGGTGACAAACTATTACCGGATTATTATTTAATCAAAGTATTTAGTCATTTTTCAATATAAGTTTAATAACCGTTCACCCCCGGCAAAAAATATTATTCTAATCAAACCAGACACACAGCAGAGCACAGTCATTTAGCTCATCTGCCGACCTGTCGCACCAGCCACCCAGATCGTTGACCAAATCCCGCTCACAGCCATTGCTTTGCTGCTCGGATAAATTTTCTAGGGCGCCGTCAGCTGATGATTATACAAGGCAAGATAAATAACGACCGTGCAACGACGTTAACTTACCTCGTTTTAGGGGTAATGAAGCGTTTTTTAAGCTCACTTTTCGAGCGCCGTTATCATGTTCTTTGGCCTAGTCATGCAGGAACTTCAAACTATTGACTACTGCTTCATTAGCTAGCGTTTAAGTACTAGCCCGGATATTGCATGCAATGCCGTGATGATGGCGCCGCTAGTTGTTTTTCCAGGATTTTTTTCGATTGAACGCCGTTCTGGTGTGTACGGTTGATTGAGAAATAAAAGTCTGTAAAAACAAGGAGCAAGCTAGAACACGAGCTATTGGGTGCAATATCCGGGCTAGACACAGGCCTTTTTTTGGCTCTGCTCAGTCCTGATACACAACCCCCTTGATTTCAGCGCGCCTTGAGAATATTGTTTGAGTAGGTGCCGATGAACCCATTTTTAGAGTGCATGACCATGAATGACACAGAAAACCCGCGACTATCAAACGCCAAGCAACGCATGCATGGCCCTCTTTATGAAGAAACCTCGATAGCGGAAATCCGCTGGCGTCGCAAGCGAGACGTTGCACTAGGCTACCGACTACTTGCCTCGCAACGCTGGGGTGATATGGGAGATGGCCATATCAGTGCACGCGATCCAGAGCATACCGACTGTTTCTGGTTACTTCGCTATGAGGTTTCCTTTCACCAAGCGACAGTTAGGGATTTAGTCCTAGTGGACCCCGAGGGAAAGCTGGCAGAAGGCGAGGGAATAATCAATGACGCAGCCTATCATATTCACGCGCCTATCCTTAAGGCACGGCCTGAACTGGTTAGCGCCGTGCATGTGCATACGGGTTGGGGAACGCCCTTTTCCGCTGAAGTACGACCCATCGAGCCGATCACGCAAGAGGCTTGTGTGTTCTTTGAGGATCACGCTATTTTTGATGATGACGAAGTACAAATTCAAGACCTTGAAGGAGGCCAGCGAATCGCCACAGCCCTGGGTAGCAACCGTGCCCTCATACTAAGAAACCACGGCCTGCTGACGGTGGCTGATCGCGTTGATGAAGCCGTCGGCCTCTTTGTCATGATGGAAAGAGTCGCCGAAGCTCACATGAAAGCACGGCATGCGAAACCAATTTCAGCCAGAGCTGCACGCTATGCGAAGCAAGACCTCACCCGCTCTGGTATTGGACGCGAATCCTTCGCTTGGCTCGTATCACGCTACATCGCCGATCCATCGATCGTTGACTAACAGAGCGATTGAATTTATCGCTCGAGTCACTAAAGCTGAACCGAAAAATATTAACGACAGCTACAGGGCCCGTGGCTACTTAGTTAAAACCGTTTATACTCAATAAATTATATTACGCGATAATTCGAAATCACTAATTCAGGTTAAACACACCTAGCTCTTGCAAGAGGCTTTCAGCCGAGGCAAACCCTGAAATTTTCGCCCCAGTTTCGGTGAATATAGTCGGCGTCGCGTTCACCCCTAGCTGACGTGCCAATTCATACTGACTCGCTACCGGATCGTCACAAGTTAGCGCTTTTACGCTGCCCGTCGCCTTGGCTAAATCCATCGCTTTAGCTGGGTCTTTTGCACACCAAATAGACGACATTTGATTGGCGACTTCAGAGCCGATACCCGCACGTGGGAAAGCTAGGTATTTAATCGTCACACCATTTTCTTGCAGCTCGGGAAGAGCCTTGTGTAATTTCTTACAGTAGTAACAGCTGATATCGGTAAACACACTAATTACCGCTTTTTCCTCGCCTTTAGCTGCGTAGATAATTTGCTCGCCTGGGTCAATTGCCGCTAATCTAAGCGCCACTTTACGTTCAAATTTCTGCTGGGTTAAATTTGCGAAGCCATGCTCTGGACTGAGATTAAACATTTGCCCCAACACCATATACTGAGCATTTTTATCCGAAAATATTACTTCCCCGCTGTTAAGCGTCACTTCGTACATACCGGTCCAAGGAGACTCTTCAACAGACTCCACTACAATTCCAGCACTGATAGCCTGAATTTTTTCAGTAATTAATTGCTCAATCGAACCCGCTAGCGCATTTGAACTAACCGCGATAAAGACCATAAAGGTACAAAATGCTTTCACTACTGGGTCGCTAAATTTACTTTTTATCATGTTGCTCCTGTTTTTTTATGAGAGTATTAATGACTGAAGTGAGCATCAATATGTCATATTGCCGCTCACAGATCTGTGTATTGATGAGTACTAGCTTGATAGCGATGCCCCAACATTCTTTGCATTGCATCCAACTCGACACCATTGGATAATAAGTGTACTGCAAACGAGCGACGTAATATCTGTGGAGATATATTAGGCCCCAACTTTGCTTGATTGGCATAGTTTTTAAATCTGTACCAAAATGCCTGCCGGGTCATTTTAAGTCCCCGTTCGCTGAGAAACAACCAATCATTACTCTGCCTTTTGATTAAACGACAGCGCCCCTCTTGTTGATATTTTTGCAGCCAGTGACAACATTGCCGGGTTAACCACACTGATCGAAACTGGCCGTCGCTATTTTTAACCTTGAGCTCTGCTCTTTTAGCATCGACATCCCCTAACCGCAGACCGAGCAATTCAGATACTTTCATCCCACAAGAATAAAGGACTTCTAACATCGCCCTATCTCTCAAGCCTAGTATTTCACTGGTCAAGGGAGCCGCCATGATAGCGTCAATTTCTGTCGCTGATAACACATTGGCTGCAACTCGGGTGACTTTGGGTTGCTGCAGACCGAAACAAGGGTCATGGCTAGTTATCTCTAATCCTAATAAAAAACGATAAAAACCTTTAAAACAAGATAACAGCCGAGCATTTGAACTCGCCTTATAACCCTCAACCATTCTCCCATAAAAATATTGGTTGATATCTTTACTGTCTACATTGATTAAATCAATCTGCTTAACACTAAGCCAGCGGCTAAAACCTTGCAAATCATGCTGATATGCCGCACAACTATTAGCTGACAGCCCTTTTGTCTGCCCTAAGTAATTGATAAACTCAGCCACTAGATCGATATTTTTTTGCGCTAACGGCATAACAGCTATTTTTTTCACACTAAGCACATCAATTAACGCGACACTTTAATACTAGTAATGTTTGATTTTCTCACAGGGTAGGTGACTATACCCTGCTCAACCCTTCGGCGCACCACCAATTGATCCTCATTAACCTGGACTAAGACGCCTTCAATTTCTTTACCGACAATGGTCTTTAACCGTATCTTTTTACCTTGTAAATCGGCTAATTCTGCAAAACTAACACTGCGAAACATGCCCACTCTCTGCCCTGCTAGGCGTTTAACATGCGTTTCTTTCAGCTCTGATAATATCTCTTCTCGCTCTTCTTGCTCATTGAGCACCGCGACACTATGCCCTTTTAACAAAGGCAGATAATCTAGCGAAACGACCTTATTATTGACCAATAAAGTTAGGCCTTTAGCCCGATAAACATCAAACTTTTGACTAAAAGCAGCGGGTAAACTCAATGCATCCACTGGCTTTAAGCGTAACTTTACATTAACTCTCGGCTTGAAAAACGCGAGCACACTTTCCTCCAACTCAGGTAACTCTCCGGTCTGCCTTTCAAGCATTTTCAGCTTTACATTAGCCTGAAAAAAATCAGAGTAAGCAGCTTCCTTAATCCCCTCTTGTTTAGCACAGTATTTAACACGCTTAAGGTTAAAACCAGTATCTGTCACATTGATAGCCGCATGGGTAATACTCGCCCGACTAAGCATGCCCCTATCGTAGAAATCAAAAGGGACCTTACTGTTAAGTTCGAACTGGAAAACAGCTTCAACTAAACCGGGCACACTTGATTCCAGGGTTGATTTAAATACCCGGCCAGAAGGATCAAATTGGAGGTTAATCTTTACATCCATTTGCAGTTTAGCTAAACCTAACTGTCTTGCTAATGATGTGAAATTTGTTTCATTAGTGCATGCTAATGCCCAGAGCGTTTTTTCATTACTGTTCAAGCTGTTTCGATTGGATTGCTCAGACATAAAATCGGCATCAAGGTCAAAGATAATATTAGAAAACCGCAGCTCTATCTGACGCGGCAGCTCGCCTTTAAACCATTTATGAGCACCAAACAAAGAGAGAGCACTGCCGCTAAGTATTTCAACTTTATCAATTAAGACATTATCTCGATAGCCAATGGGGGCCAACTGCACTGCCTTTAGTTCTATTCTTCCCTCGAGATCAACATTTAACTCAGAAAAACTAACGTCCATAACCGGCGCAAACTGTGCAATCAAATCTATTACCATTTGTTTACTTTTATATTGGTAATAATAAAAACCACCGCCCACACCAGCCACTATTAACAATCCACATGCTAACCAAGTTATTGCTCTATTTGACATTGATACCATCCTGCTGCATTAATCTAATCCCCTGCCAACAAACTAAGCTTCGGTGCCTATTTAATCACCGACGATTCTACACCGTTTATCAAGAAATTCGCCCATCGCCACTTAATTTGCACCCCTTATGATAAAACTCAGTGCAAGAGCACAGGGCTGTCTAGACCAGACCAGGAACCTACGCACCCCGCTTAGCGACTATTTTAGGTGACCTTTAAGCGCATTATCGAGCGTCACTAGCATGCCCATTTGCAGCATTACTGAAGTTCTTAATAGTTATTATCGTATTCACCACCCGCATTAACCCAGGCTAATGGATAGCAGCACCGCATAATTGCGCTGTTTATCTGGTGACAGACTCAACCCAGGCGCTCTTAGCAATGTATTAGCTGCCTAGTCAACAGCCTACTTGAACTTATAGACCTTACAATTTATGAATAATTTCATCGAAATATCAATAATCTAGACCAATTATAGAGACCAATGACTCAGTGTTCAATGTTGATTGTATAACAAAACAAACTGGATTAAATTACCCAGGCTCACCCTTAACGCCGTTAACAATGCCATTTTATTATTTTTTGGCAAAAAAAAAGACGACCTAAGTCGTCTTTTAATAAAAGTTAATCTTTTCAGATCAACCCAATTTCTCTTTGATACGAGCAGACTTACCACTAAGCTCACGCAAGTAGTACAATTTTGCCTGACGAACATCACCGCGACGCTTCACTTCAATCTCTTCAACAATCTTGCTGTAAGTTTGAAATGTACGCTCAACGCCAACACCGTGAGAAGTTTTACGTACTGTAAACGCAGAGTTTAAACCGCGATTACGAACACCAATTACCACACCTTCGTAGGCTTGTAGACGGCTTCGAGTGCCCTCAACTACCCGTACTTTTACAACAACTGTATCCCCAGGACTAAATTTAGGGATTTCTTTAGACATTTGCTCAGCTTCAATTTGCTGAATAATAGAGTTCTTACCGCTCATGCGTAGCTCCTAATGTTAACTGTCTGACTTCTCAGTCTCACAGATATATTCTTCTAATAACTGTTGCTGATGTTTATCGAGATCCAATGCCTGCAATAAATCGGGCCTTCTGTCAAAGGTACGTCCCAATTGCTGCTTTAAGCGCCAGCGCTTAATTTTTGCATGATCTCCACTCAACAACACTTCAGGTACTTTACGATCATCAAAAATTTCAGGTCGCGTATAGTGCGGACAGTCGAGAAGCCCTTCTGCAAAGGAGTCTTCTAACGCTGAAGCTACGTGTCCTAGCACACCAGGCACTAATCTAGACACCGCATCAATCACCGTCATAGCAGGTATTTCACCCCCGCTCAATACGAAATCTCCAAGGGAAATTTCCATATCGATGTCCGTTTCTATCAAGCGCTCGTCAATACCTTCATAGCGCCCTGCAACCAATATTATATTTTTGTACGATCTAAGTTCAGTAACTAGCTGATGGTCAAGTCGGCGCCCTTGAGGTGACAGATAAATCACTTTTACCTCACCGGGAGCTGACTGTTTTGCCTGATTTATCGCATCCTTTAATGGCTGTACTTTCATCAACATGCCGGGACCACCACCAAAGGGGCGATCATCGACTGTACGATGTTTATCACTGGTAAAATCTCTAGGATTAAAACAGTTAACTTGTACTAAACCACGTTTGACGGCTCTCCCAGTCACCCCGAAGCGAGTTATCGCTTCAAACATCTCTGGAAATAACGATATAACAGCAAACCACATCCGCTAAAACTCAGGGTCCCAATCGACCCGTATTGAACCTGTTTCTAAGTTAATTTCTTTCACCACTTGATCCGGCAGGTAGGGAATCATGCGCTCTTTGTCATCGATGCTATTACTATCACCTTTAACCACTAACACATCATTTGAACCTGTTTCAATCAAATGACTGACTTTGCCGAGGTTTTGACCTGACAAAGTATAAACAGTTAATTGCTCCAATTGGCTCCAGTAGTACTCACCCAGCTCTAAAGCAGGCAGTAACGAGCGTTCAATCGCTATATCAATACCGCAGTACTGACGAGCAACATCACGATCATCCACTTTATCCAGTTTGGCAACTAAACCCTTACCGTGTTTTCTAGCAGCTTCAACTTTAATAGCAACCCACTGCCCATCGCGCTGGATCAACCAGGGCTTATAGCTGAGGATACCATCCATCGGATCGGTGTGAGAGTAGACTTTTAGCCATCCTTTGACACCGTAGACCGAGGTAATTTGACCGATTATAGTCAAATCTTCTGTTTTATAAGCTTTCATAAAAACCTTTAAGGGCAGCTAATTAAGCTGCTTTTTTCGCGTCTTTGATCAATTGAGCAACACGCTCAGATGGCTGAGCGCCTTTGCCCATCCAATATTCAACACGATCCAAGCTAATCCGTAAACGCTCTTCTTGGCCCTTGGCGATAGGGTTGAAGAAACCTAGACGCTCAATAAAGCGACCATCGCGAGAATTACGCGAGTCAGCAACAGTGATGTGATAGAATGGACGCTTTTTAGCGCCGCCACGAGATAGACGAATAGTGACCATATAGTGATCCTTTATATATTGCGTGGGTGTTAATATTACCCAACGTTAGTTTTCCCACTCCAAGTTCAGACCTTTAAAAATCGAGACCTAAAGTAGTACGGCTCATACACCAATAAATTAGCACATGATATTTTTCCGAGGCAGAATTTTACGCCAATTAGCCATCAATGTGAAGACCTAAACAGCATTATTCATCCGTCAGAGACTGTTTAAGGGTCGCGCTAACCATAATTGACCACAGAGCGACTGGATTAACGCACTAGCCACAGCCATTTAGCGCATTCCAGGGAAACCACCACCCATTCCAGGGGGCATCATACCTTTCATACCGCGCATCATTTTAGCCATGCCACCCTTACCTGATACTTTTTTCATCATTTTAGCCATCTGCTTGTGCTGTTTGAGCAGACGATTTACATCTTGAATTTGGGTGCCAGAACCCATCGCGATGCGCTTTTTTCGCGAGCCGCTAATGATATCCGGATTTTTACGCTCTTTAACGGTCATTGAATTGATGATCACAACCAACTTACCCATGCCTTTTTCAGCTTGGGCTGCCTGAGCTGCCTGTACCATCTGCCCCATTCCCGGCAGCTTATCCATCATCGACATCATGCCGCCCATATTATCCATCTGCTGAATCTGCTCGCGAAAGTCCTCCAAGGTAAAACGTTTACCCTTGGTCATTTTTTTAGCAAATTTCTCAGCTTTTTGCTTGTCAATCTTGCGCTCGGCCTCTTCAATCAGAGAGAGCACATCACCCATACCTAAAATACGCGAGGCGAGTCGCTCGGGGTAAAAAGGCTCTAGCGCATCAACTTTTTCACCCATGCCGATAAACTTGATCGGCTTGCCGGTGATCTGCCTCACTGATAATGCAGCACCACCGCGGGCGTCGCCATCCGCCTTGGTTAAAATAACCCCGGTTAACGGTAAAATTTCACCAAAAGCTTTGGCTGTATTCGCCGCATCTTGACCCGTCATGGCGTCAACCACAAACAGTGTTTCGACCGGATTGATCGCCGCATGTAACGCTTTTATCTCAGCCATCATTTCACTGTCAACCGCCAGACGACCTGCGGTATCCACAATCAGCACATCATAATGCTGTAATTTGGCATGCTCTAGCGCGCGGTTGACAATATCAATGGGCTGCTGCTGATCATCTGAGGCAAAAAATCCGACACCCACTTCTTCAGCCAGCATTTGCAGTTGCTTAATCGCCGCTGGACGATAGACATCCGCAGATACCACTAATACCTTTTTCTTCTCACGTTCTTTTAATAGTTTTGATAACTTAGCCACAGTGGTGGTTTTACCCGCCCCCTGCAAACCGGCCATCAACACGACAGCGGGAGGAGCAGCAGCCAAATTAAGACTGGAGTTCTCCTCGCCCATTATCCGCACGAGCTCTTCGTTGACAATTTTAACGAACACTTGACCAGGCTTTAAGCTTGACGATATTTTTTGACCGACCGCACGCTCCTTAACACTGTCGATAAAGTCTTTCACTACTGGAAGCGCAACATCCGCCTCAAGCAGCGCCATACGCACTTCGCGTAAAGTGCCTTTAATATTGTCTTCAGTAAGTTTCGCCTGACCGGTGATTGCTTTTAACGTACCCGTTAAGCGCTCTGATAAATTCTCAAACATGTCTACCTCTAAATGCTACGCAACGATTTAGTGCCAGCTTTTGACCCGCCAAATCGCTCTCGAAATATTTCACAAACACCGGTTAGGCCTTAAAGTTGCCAGGCGCTGAACTTATTCACATGTTCGCTTACTTATAATGGGCAATATTGTAACTCAATGTTATTATCTTCGCCTCCTGCAATGCTCGTTTAGCGGGTCTATTTTCAATATTTCCCCAGACCTTTGACAAGTTCAAGCAACGGCGTGCAATGTTCAGGCTAAATTCCTATAAATTACATTGCTCATCTATAATCAGCCTATTATTTATGGCAAACTAGCCTCCGACGAGGAGATGCATAATGTTTAGCGTTTTAATTTTAACAGCCACCCTGTTATATCTTTCATCAGCAGGCGTTCAATACCTACGATTAACTGCCGATAAAAAAAATTGGCCGCTGCTCGCATATGACAAACTTCCCAAGCTGCTGGGCGCCCTCGCTATAGTAACCCATACCTTTCTTTTGCAGCATTCATTACATTTAGATCAAGGCATTAACCTGAGCGTATTCACCACTGGCTCACTGGTTAGCTGGCTGGTGGCACTGGTACTCATTATCAGTAGCTTACGTCAGCAGGTAGAAAATTTATTTATCGCCGTGTTCCCGATGGCCGCCCTGTTAATTCTGTTCGATGCCTTTCTTTCTATACCGGAACCAAGGCCCTATAACAGCGGCCTGATCAGCCATATTTTACTCTCCATCCTCTCCTACAGCATTTTCACCCTAGCGGCTTTTCAAGCCGTATTATTGCACTTGCAAAACAACGCTTTGAAAAACAACATCGCGGGTAGCTTGCTCAACTCCCTACCACCTTTACAGACCATGGAAAGACTATTGTTTGAAATGCTCTGGACGGGTTTCTGCCTACTGACAGCCGCCCTCTTAACCGGGGTTGTCTTCATCGATAACATCTTCGATCAACACTTAGTCCACAAAAGTATTTTATCACTTGTTTCATGGATAATATTTGCCGTTCTTCTCTCTGGCCGGATATTTTGGGGCTGGCGTGGCAGCAAGGCTATTCGCTGGACCATCGGCGGTTTTATCTCGTTGATGCTGGGTTTTTTCGGCTCTAAACTCGTCTTAGAGCTGCTGCTTTAATGGCCTTTATCTAGCCATTCTCACGGGTAGTTTGTATAGAAATGCAGATAGCCATTGCTATCTATTGACAGCTGAGCGCATCAGCCCGACAATACGCTCAATTAAACTATATAGGATCCACCACCTTGGAAGACGTGTCGATAAGCCTGCTGCTAGGAATTCTCTGCTTTTTGATCATCTGCTCTGCTTTTTTCTCAAGTTCAGAAACCGGCATGATGTCACTCAACCGCTACCGCCTGCGTAATTTAGTCAAACAAAATCATCGCGCCGCGCAAAAAGTCGACCAACTCCTCAAACACCCTGACCGCCTCATTGGCGTCATTTTGATCGGCAATAATTTTGTCAATATATTCGCCTCTTCTATTGCAACCGTGATTGCCATTAGATTATGGGGAGATGCGGGTATCGCCATCGCCACCGCAACTCTGACGATCATCATCTTGATCTTTGCCGAAGTTACCCCTAAAACATTGGCCGCCTTACACCCTGAAAAAATCGCCTTCCCAGCCTCCTATATATTAGGCCCCCTGCTCAAGTTACTCTATCCGCTGGTTTACATCGTCAACCAAATAACCAACGGCCTGTTAAAGATATTTGGTATATCGTCAACCCGCAGTAATGATCAGAACTTAAGCACCGAAGAACTGCGCACTATCGTCAATGAAGCAGGATCGATGTTACCCAAGGGGAAACAGTCAATGCTGCTGGGCGTTTTAGAGCTTAATGAGGTGACGGTTGAAGACATCATGATTCCACGTAATGAAATACTGGGCATAGATCTAGACCTGGATTTCGATCAAATACTTGAGACTATTACCAGCTCGGAACACACCTTACTGCCGGTCTATAATACCGACATCAATAAGGCGATCGGCATTTTACACTTGCGTAACCTCACCAAGCTGATCCAGCAAAATACACTGACCAAAACCACCTTAGTACAAGTTATTCGCGAGCCTTATTTTATACCCGAAAGCACACCCTTACAGGTGCAACTATTCAACTTCCAGAAAGAAAACCATCGCCTCGGTCTGGTTGTTGATGAGTATGGTGATGTTCAAGGCATCGCCACCTTATCCGATATCCTTGAAGAAATCGTCGGTGAGCTCTCCAGCGTGCAAAAAGAGCAGAGCAATGAAATCCACCCACAGGAAGACAATAGTTATATTATTGAGGGAACTGCTTTTATTAGGGATATCAATAAAGCCTTAAACTGGACCTTACCCACCAACGGCCCGAAAACACTTAACGGCTTAATCACAGAAACACTCGAGGCAATACCCGACGCCAACGTCTGCTTGAAAGTCAATAATTATCATATTGAGACGCTACAGATAGCCGACAACCAAATTAAATCCTCCCGACTCTTCCTCATCAACCACAGCGCTGAAGATGGTCATACTGACCAGCATTAGCAGATTAGATATTTAGGGGCATGCAATGCAACCACTACTGATAATCTACACGGGTGGCACCATCGGGATGCGCACCAGTAGTATTGGTTACCTGCCGGGTGAAGGAATGCAAGCACTCATAGAAGAGACATTACCAGCTGTTGCACTCGCGCAATTACAGCCATACCAAGTAATAGAATTTGAGCATTTAATCGACAGCTCTAACGCACAACCCTATCACTGGTTAGAGATAGCCCAATGCATTAACCAGAACTACGCACACTACTCTGGCTTTATTGTTTTGCATGGCACCGATACAATGGCCTACACTGCCGCTGCGCTGCATCATCTGCTGGGAAAAAACATCAAACCAGTGATTGTGACGGGTTCGCAAATCCCCATGTGCGAGGCGCGCAGCGATGCAGCTAACAACTTATTAGAAGCGGCCTTATTTGCCCGCAGTGGGCGAGTCTCTCAAGTATGCCTGAGCTTTGCCGGTAAACTGCTCAGCGGCAGCAGCGCCAAAAAGGTACACTGCAGCGCAATGTCCGCCTTCGACAGCCCAAATCATGCTCCGCTGGCGCGAGCCAAGATCCGCTTAATTTTTACAGATCAGACCCAACCCAGCAGCAAACCACCCTCGAAAACATTCAACTTGCCCAGTTTAGATGACAAAACAGTGTCAGTCCTCTACCTGTACCCGGGTATTAGCGATGCGCTGATCAACGCCGCCTTTTTAGGGCAAGACATAAAAGCGGTCGTCATGCTCACTTATGGCGCTGGCAACCCTCCAGGGGAAAACCCCTGCTTAATCAGCGCTTTAGAACACGCTCAACAGCATAATATAACCGTCATAAATATGACCCAATGTTACGCGGGCGCAGTCTCACAGGGCACTTATGCGGTGGGGGGCAGGTTAGATGAACTGGGGGTTATCAGCGCGTTAGACAGAACCCTGGAAGATGTGGTGAGTGATCTTTATATCAATCACTGATAGGTAGATTTATGTTTTTGCACAGATCGGGCAGCGAGCATCAGCCCTGAGTTTAAGCGACTGCCACTGCATATTCTTCGCATCAATGAGCATCAATCTGCCCACCAGCACTTCACCCACCGAGGTTAAATGAATTGGGAGTTATCAGCGCGCTAGACAGAACCCTAGAAGATGTGGTGAGTGATCTTTATATCAATCACTGATAGATAGATTTAAGTTTTTGCACAGATCGGGCAATGAGTATCAGCCCTGAGTTTAAGCGACTGCCACTGCATACTTTTCGCATCAAAAAGCATCAACCTTCCCACCAGCACCTCACCCACCGAGGTTAATACTTTGAGCGCTTCGAGCGCCTGCATAGAGCCGATCACACCTACCAGCGGTGCCAACACCCCAGATTCAGAGCAGCTCAGCTCTACTTGCTGCTGCTGACGCGGATAGAGACATTGATAACAGGGGCTACCTGGCACCCGCGGATCGACCGTCAACAATTGCCCCTCCATGCGAATCGCGGCCCCACTCACCAAGGGCGTCACACTCTCTACACAAAGCTCATTAATTAAATAGCGACTGGCAAAGTTATCGGTACAATCTAAGACCAAATCAACAGCCTCAACCTGCTTCGCCAGTGCATCTCTGCCTAACCTTTTAGCAATGGTCCGAATTTTTATCTCAGGATTAATAGCGTTAAGGCGACTGGCAGCCGAGCTCACTTTAGCTTGCCCAATACTCGTATGCTGATGGATAATTTGTCGCTGTAAATTCGACAGATCAACCTCATCATCATCCAACAATATTATTTCACCAACGCCTGACGCCGCCAAATACAATGCCGCCGGGCTGCCAAGCCCCCCTAAACCGACGATTAGCACTTTACTTGCCAGTAGCGTTTGCTGGCCTTCAATATCGATATCATCCAGCATAATTTGCCGAGAATAACGCAGTAATTGACTATCTGTTAACATCTCATTTCCCGCATTCACGCTGTATTTGACCACTTTGCTAAACTCACCCTATCATTGCCGGCTAAATCTCTGACAGTCTGTACCTCGCGATAACCACAGCGCTCAAATAAAGCACGCACAGCCGCGCCCTGCTGATAACCATGCTCGAGCAGTAACCAGCCACCTAGCTGCAAATAATCACCCGCACCCCGCACGAGCGCTTCGATATCACTCATGCCAGCATCATCGGCAATCAACGCCGACAGGGGCTCAAAACGAACATCCCCCTCTTGTAAATGGTGATCAAGTGGGTCTATATAAGGAGGATTAGACACAATTAAGTCAAATTTACCGACTAAAGGCTCAAACCAAGCACCGGTTAGCACTTGTACATTGCGGATATTTAGCGACTGACGATTTTTCTCGGCCAATTGCGCAGCCGCTTCATTCAGGTCTGTCGCCACTATTTTCCAGCCTGGGCGCTCAGTCGCTAACGATAGCGCAACTGCACCTGTGCCCGTGCCCAAATCGGCTACCCGAAAATCACCGTCGACCAACAGTGAGAGTGCTTGCTCTACCAGCAACTCGGTATCGGGACGGGGAATTAAGGTATCTTTAGACACCGCCAAGCGCAGACTCCAAAAATCTTGGTACCCCAGCAAATAGGCGATGGGCTCACCTGCAACCCGCCTTTCTAACAGCGCGTTAAAGCGCCGCCATTCCAGCTGGGTTAGGCATTTTTCAGGCCAGGTAAATAAATAACTGGTACTCTTGCCCAACACTTCTGCTAAGAGCAACCTCACATCCAGTACTGACGTATCACTGAGACCTGCCAGCAACTGACTTTTTTGCAGCGCGAAGGCAATGCTATAGTCGGACATTAACGCCGCACACGATCAATATTAATCACCCAATTCACCGAGCAATTCTGTCTGTCGCTCAATTTTCAAAGGGCCAATTAGCTGCCCTAATTCACCTTCCATTATCTCCGCCAATTTATACAGCGTAAGGTTAATTCTATGATCTGAAACTCGACTCTGGGGATAGTTATAAGTGCGTATACGCTCTGATCTATCGCCACTTCCCACCAAACTCTTACGGGTACTAGCCTGCTCTGCCGCCTGTTTCTCATCGACGGCGGACTGCAACCTAGACGCCAGAAACGACATAGCTTTGGCACGGTTTTTATGCTGAGAACGCTCCTCCTGACACTCCACCACTACCCCTGTCGGAAGATGGGTAATACGCACCGCCGAATCAGTTTTGTTGATGTGCTGCCCACCGGCCCCTGAAGCACGATAAGTATCGACCCGCAGATCTGCCTTATTGATTTTAACTTCATCCACTTCATCTAACTCAGGCATGATCGCTACCGTGCACGCCGAGGTATGCACTCGCCCCTGTGATTCAGTCTCTGGCACACGTTGCACCCGGTGCACACCGGATTCAAACTTGAGGTTAGAATATACATCGGTGCCAACGATTCGAGATATGATCTCTTTATAGCCCCCATGATCACCTGCGTTAGTGCTGATAATTTCAATCCGCCAACCCATGGAGTCAACGTATTTAGAGTACATACGAAACAGATCCCCGGCAAAAATAGCAGCTTCATCACCGCCAGTTCCCGCGCGAACTTCAACAAACACATTGCGACTATCGTTAGGATCTGTCGGCAGCAGCAACACTTGTAACTGCTCCTCTAACTCTTCTATCTTGCGCTTGGCAGTACGATACTCCTCTGCGGCCATTTCGCGCATTTCAGGGTCTTCGTCTTCCGCCATTAATTTAGCTTCTTCAAAATCCTCCTCTGCCGCGCCAAACTGCTCAAAAGCTAACACAATCGATTCTATTTCTGCATACTCTTTAGAATGCGAACGAAACTTTTCCTGATCTGAAATCACATCTGGAGAACTCATCAACGCCGCGAGTTCTTCATATCTCTCTGCGAGTTTTTCTAACTTTAACCTTACGGATTTTTTCATCCCAATTCCTCAAAACCTACCACTAACCCCAACCTTAGGGATCAGCTAAACTCATCTAAAATTCATTCTCGACTATCTAGGTCGAGTTGAAAAACTTCCTTTATCAACTCGCTCAAATCTGTCCGCCCCTGCCCACTGGCTCTACGCAATTGAATACTCGGGTGATGCAACATTTTATTGGTTAAACGCCGGGCAAGCTCTATCACCACCTGCTCGGCATTGTCCCCTTTCGCCAAATTTTTCAATGCACTGTCTACTTCTTGATCGCGCAATTTCTCAGTGTGGGTACGCAGCGCTTTGAGGGTATTCACAGCCCCTCTAGAACGCTGTTCTAGCACATATTTTTCCACACCTTCAAGAATGATTTTTTCAGCGTCCAGTGCAGCTTCCTGACGCTGCTGCTGATTCTCTTCAATGACCTGCTGCAAGTCATCGACGCTGTATAGATACACATCATCAAGCTCTTTAACTTGCACTTCAATATCTCTTGGAACCGCAATATCAATCATAAACATAGGTTGATGCTTGCGTTTTTTCAAAGCACTTTCCACCGCCCCTTTACCTAAAATAGGTAACTGTGACGCCGTCGAGGCAATGACTATATCAGCGCGGTGTAATATATCAGGGATATCGCCGAGTAAAATTGCCTCGCCGTTAAAGTTAGCCGCTAGCTGCTGCGCCCTGTCTAAAGTCCGATTAGCCACAATAATATTTTTCACGCCGGCATTGTTTAAATGCCGCGCCACCAATTCTATGGTTTCACCAGCACCGATCAACAGCGCAGTACTGTCCTGCAGATCAGAAAATATGTGCTGAGCCAAACTGACAGCCGCAAAGGCAATAGAGACCGGGTTTCTGCCGATAGCAGTGTCTGTCCGAACTTTTTTTGCCACGGCGAAGGCCTGTTGGAACAACTGCCCCAACTCCCCTTTCATCAGTTTCAAGTTCTGTGATACCGCAAAGCTTGATTTAAGCTGACCCAATATTTGCGGTTCACCGAGCACCAGAGAATCCAGCCCACAGGCAACTCTCATCATATGCTGAACAGCATCCATATCCTGATGCAAATAAATACTTTTCTCAATCTCAGCCACCGGCAACTCTTTATAGAGCCCCAGCCAATGCAAAAGCCGCTGGGCATCGACCGCCTCAGCAGAACAATATATCTCGGTGCGATTACAAGTAGAGAGAATAGCAACTTCATTGAGACCAGCACTCTCAAGTGCCGCAAGTAGAGCACCTTCCATCGCGGCCGGTGCGATCACCAAACGTTCACGCACTGCTACTGATGCTGTCTTATGATTGATACCCAACGCCAATAGGGTCATATAAAAAGAGTCTAATCCTGTGAACTAAATCTTGGCCCGCTGATACAAACTGACGAACCTACTGAAAACGATAAATAAAAACGCGTTATAATAACAACTTTAATCAATAATTTCGCTATATCTGCTGATTATTTACCTTTTTTCATGGTTTGAGAGCAGCGCATTAAAAAATACCATTTAGCGGAGTAACCACCAAACTTATCGCTCGAACTAGGGTCTTACTGATTAAGCATTTTCTACTGCCTAGCTTTTAGGATAAACTTGAGTAAACTTAACGACAGGAATAACCTGCTGCTATCGCCAGTAACCACCAAGACAGATCACTGGAGTACAGTAACTACGGACTCCAATATCGACACCAGGGAACAGCGACTAGCCGTTAACCATATACTTCAAAAGGACATGACCCGAACGTGATCACCGTACGCACCGCTATAGTAATTGCCAGCTTTCTCAGCCTTTTTGGTTGCGCGACCCAATCACACTCGTCTTCTGATGCCGATTTTTCAGGTGACTATTTATCTGGCGAACTACACGCCCAAACTTTATACGACATTCTAAGCGCAGAACTGGCGGGAAAGGCAGAGGATTATCGATACAGTCTGGAAAAATATTTAAGCCAGTCACAACTTACCAAAGACCCAGGCATTGCTAAGAGAGCCGTGCGAATTGCCCAGCACTTGCGTGATACTCAAGCACTGACCAAGGCAGCGACCTTATGGATCGCGGCCGACCCCCAAGAGGCGGAGCCTCATCAGTTACTGGCCAATATCTTAATCAATCAAGGCAAGTTCAGCGACGCACTACCACACTTCAACCACGCCCTAAAACTTGGACAACATAAAGTATTACTGCTACTGAGCTCCCAGCTAAAAAATATGAGCAAGGCAGACCTTCTGGCTTATATTGATCTGCTAAAAGACAGCCGTATCAGTGAAGATATGCAAAGCAACAAACTATTAACCTTGGGATTATTGTTTAACCAACTCAAAAACCACCAAGAGGCGCTTGATTATTTCAATCAGGCACTCATTCTCGATCCTGATACGCCCACCGCGGTCTACCAAAAAGCTGAAACGCTAAAAAATCTAAGCCGCTTTACCGAAGCCCTGCAAACCCTCGACCCCCTCCTGGCCAAAAACCCTAAAGATCGACAGTATAACGCCCTGCAAATCCAACTGCTGTTCTCTCTCAACCGAGACAGCCAAGCACTGCAAAAAATAAATTCACTGATCACACTAACCCCTGAAGACTCGGCTCTACACAACTATTTAGCACTGACTGCACTAGACTTTAATCACTTGAGTACCAGCCGTGCTATTTTCGAGAATCAACTGCAGAAAAACCCTGACAATACTACCCTCTATTTCTATTTAGGCATTATTGCCGAGCGATCTAATGACTTTAATCTGGCGATAAAAAATTATTTACAAGTAGACAGTGGCAATAATTTATTACAAGCCCACACTCGCGCTGTTAGCCTCCACACAGATGCAGCCGACAAATCAAAAGTAGAGAAAATCTCGGCAGAATTAATTCTCTCTAACCCCACGGCAAAAACCACCTACTTACTGATGTTAGCCGACTGGCTGAAAAAATTTAAATTCACCAGCGAAGCAATAGATATTTTAAGCGCCCAGCTTAAAATCGAGCCACAAAACACCGATTTATTGTACGCCAGGGCAATGTATTTAGAACCCTTAAACTTTGCAGCCGCGGAACAAGATTTCCAAAAAGTACTGGAAATAACCCCTGACAACCCGATTGTCTTAAATGCTTTTGGCTATACTTTGACCTTGCATACCAACCGCTATCAAGAGGCGCTCGCCCTAATAGAGAAAGCGCTCGCGCTCTCTCCTAAAGATCCGGCAACCATTGACTCTATGGGCTGGGTGCTCTACAAACTACAACGTTTCGAAGAGGCGGTAAGCTATTTATCTAAAGCGTTTGCTCTCTATAATGACCCGGAGGTAGCCTCACATTTAATTGCAGCGCTGGCCGGCATGCAACAGTATGAAGAAGCCAAACAATTATTATTAAAAATTAGCACTAGCCACCCCGATAGTATCTTTATCGAACAAGCCCGGAAATTTTTAGAGAAATAATGATGAAATCAATACTCGCTATCCTATCGATTGTCTTAGTACTAGCAGGCTGCACCACCAACCCAGCCATTGACTCCCCCACCGAACCCAAACCCCTCAGCTGGCCGGAGCACTTCAAAACGATAGCATTAATCGACAACTGGCAGGCCAACGCCAAAATTGCTATCAAGGTCAATCGGGAAAGCCAAACAGCCACCATGATTTGGCGACAAGAAAAAGATCTGTTTGATCTTGTGTTCAGCGGACCTTTTGGACAATCGGCTATAAAGCTACAGGGAGACAGCCAATCCGCCACCTTAACACTACCCAAAGAAACCCCACTAACCGGACCTAGAACCAGCGAGTTATTGCGCAAACGCCTAGGCTGGGAATTACCCGTGGAAAATGCCAAGTACTGGATTCTGGGCATTCCATCACCACTGTCGAAGAATCAAGCAACCTTAAAAGACGAGCGCCTATTCAAACTTGTCCAAGATGGCTGGAATATCAGCTACACCAAATACAACAAGATTGACCAGCACTATCTACCGGCAAAGATAATTTTGACCCGTGGCGATGTAAAGCTGTTAATCGCTGTTTATAAATGGGACACCGAACTAACCGAATAGCGCATGGCGAATAGTTACTGCAAAACTGCCTTTCGGCTTGACCTTACCGCTGTTTTACAGCAAAATGTGGCCGCGAATTTCGGGCATTTACTCTGTTTGTACCCTCCAGCTATTTCTTCTGGACGGTACTCTATTACTTCAAGTATCGAATTCAATTTATCCGACAGAGTACCACTCGATGAAAGCACCACCGCACGATTAATGCTTAACATGAATATCCTAAAGGTATGCCCAATGTCTCAGTTAATGGTTTTCAGTGGTAACTCCAATCCAGAGTTAGCGCTTAAGGTGGTAACACGCCTCGATATTCCCATGGGAAAAGCCCATGTAGCCCGCTTCAGTGATGGTGAAGTAAGCATTGAGATCCAGGAAAATGTACGGGGTAAAGACGTCTTTATTATTCAGTCTACCTGCTCACCGACCAATGACAATTTAATGGAATTGATTGTCATGGTAGACGCCCTTCGACGCGCTTCAGCAACCCGTATAACAGCCGTCATTCCCTACTTTGGATACGCCCGACAAGATAGACGTCCGCGCTCTGCACGAGTCGCTATCAGCGCCAGAATTGTCGCCGACATGATTACTAATGTCGGGGTCGACAGAGTAATGACGATGGACTTGCACGCAGATCAAATCCAGGGTTTCTTTAGCATCCCGGTGGATAATGTCTACGGCTCACCTATCCTTCTCGATGACATTATCGACCAGCAATATGAAAATTTAATCGTCGTATCGCCAGATGTAGGCGGTGTCGTCAGGGCCCGCGCAGTCGCCAAACAGTTAGACTGTGGTTTGGCAATCATTGACAAACGCCGCGAGCGTGCCAACGAATCCCAGGTAATGAATATCATCGGCGATGTAAGTGGACGCACCTGTATCCTGATCGATGACATGATCGATACAGCGGGCACTTTGTGCCAAGCGGCTCATGCTCTCAAAGAAAATGGTGCAGCAAAGGTATTCGCCTATGCCACGCATCCCGTTCTGTCAGGACCTGCCGTCAACAACATAATCAACTCATCGATTGACGAATTAATTATTACTGATACCATCCCGCTGACCGAAGAAGCACTCAATTGCCCGAAAATTCGACAGTTAACCATTTCGCCGCTGCTAGCTGAAGCACTGCGCAGGGTATCCAATGAAGAATCCATCAGTGCGATGTTCCGCTAAATAAGACTTAGCGGAACTCGCACGGATCAACAAGCTTTTAACAATATTGTTAAAAGTATATTTGCTTAAACTTTGTTCTCAAAGCTTAGGCTCAACAACAGCGGTGCTGGTCGCGGCCCCGCTGGACTATAAATAGGTAAAAAAAATGAACAATTTTAAAATCGAAGCAGTTATTCGTGAAAACCAGGGCAAAGGTGCGAGCCGCCGCCTACGTAAAGAAGGTCTAGTACCTGCCGTTGTATACGGTGGCGCTAAGAATAGAAAGCCTCTTTCACTTTCTTTAATCAACAAAGATTTTATTAAGCTAACTAACAATGATAGCTTCTTTTCTTCAATCATCACTTTGGTTATTGACGGCAAAGAAGAAAATGTCATCATCAAAGATTTACAGCGCCACCCGGCTAAGCCTCTTTTACTGCATGCTGACTTTCAGCGCATTACCAAGTCGAATAGAATCAGCATTAAAGTGCCTATTTCTTTTGACAACTTCGAGAATTCAGCAGTTGCTAAATCCGCCGCTAAATTTGCCGTAGAAGCTAACGTAGTTGAAGTACTATGTGCTGCTGACAAGCTTCCTGAGTCTGTCAGTGTCGATCTTTCTAACGTTGAGCTAGGTCAAGTATTACACTTGTCTGACATCATTGTTCCCGCTGGCGTACAAGTAGCAGCACTGCGTCGCGGTGAAGACCACAACCAGAGTATCGGTTACATATACTCTCCACGTGGCGCTACTGCAGAGTAATTGAAGTAGAACTATGAAAAACGGCATGAGTGACGAAATACAACTAATCATTGGCCTGGGGAACCCCGGGACAAAGTATAGACATACCCGTCACAATGCCGGTGAAGATTTTGTCGAGCAGCTTGCAGCTAAGCTGCTCGTCAACTTCATCCAAGAAAAAAAATATTCCGGGCGATACGCAAAAGCCTTTATCGGCAGTAAACCCGTGCATCTATTAATCCCCAATACTTTTATGAATCTTAGTGGTACCGCTGTTTCAGCCCTCGCTAACTTTTACAAGATTCCCGCACAAAACATTCTCGTTGCCCACGATGAGCTAGACATTAATCCAGGCGTTGCTCGCTTTAAAAAAGGCGGTGGACACGGTGGTCACAACGGCTTGAGAGACATTATTAGCAAACTTGGTAACAATAAAGATTTTTATCGATTACGGATTGGCATTGGCCATCCCGGTCAGGCAAAGGATGTCGCCGATTTTGTATTGAGTAAGGCCCCACAAAAAGAGCAACAGATGACGCGCACCGCGACCGATGAAGCACTGCTCTACACATCTACCGCTGTTGCTGGTGACTGGCAAGGCGCCATGAACAAACTGCATAGTTTTAAAGCCTCTTAACAGACACCTCTGCCCCAAAATCCGCACTCACTCTCGACCAGACCATAACAGCCTAAAACCTGCGACTTAATTAGTCAGCCGTCAAAAATAAATTTCCACTACACTCAGTGGTGCTTTACAATGTCGCCTTTTAGCAAATAGCCTGCATTTTATGCGGGCCACTCATATTATTGACTCTCTCGAAACAATGAGCGCTCTGTCGCTTAACCTAAGAGATCAAGCACTACTTAAGGAAATCATCATGGGTTTTAAATGTGGCATTGTCGGCTTGCCTAATGTCGGAAAATCAACGCTATTTAATGCGCTAACTAAAGCGGGCATCAGCGCTGAAAACTTCCCCTTTTGTACGATAGAGCCCAATTCAGGTGTAGTCGCTATGCCCGATGCACGTTTAGACCAACTTGCCGCTATCGTCAATCCGGAGCGTGTGTTACCCACCACCATGGAGTTTGTTGATATAGCAGGCTTAGTGGCAGGTGCCTCAAAGGGCGAGGGATTAGGGAACAAGTTTCTGGCCAACATCCGTGAAACAGATGCTATCGCACATGTAGTGCGCTGCTTTGAAGATGAAAACGTGATTCACGTTGCCAATAGAATTGATCCGGCGGCTGATATTGACATTATTAACTTAGAGTTGGCCCTGGCGGACTTAGAATCTGTCGAGAAACAACTACAGCGCAATAAAAAGCTCGCCAAAGGAGGGGATAAAACCGCAGTGGCAGCTCAGCAAGTATTGGAAAAGTTACTGCCTCACTTGGAAGAAGGCCTTTCTGTACGCGCTATGGACCTCTCAGAAGACGAGTTAAAGATAGTGCACTCCTTCCACTTGATTTCAGTAAAACCGACCATGTACATCGCCAATGTCGATGAGGAGGGTTTTGAAAACAACCCCCATTTAGACACCGTGTTAAAAATTGCCGAGGCAGAAAATGCCGTCGTGGTTATTATTTGCAATAAATTAGAAGCGGAAATTTCCGAGCTAGATGCAGATGAATGCGCTGAATTTTTAGAGGATATGGGCATGACCGAGCCCGGTCTAGATCGCGTTATCCGCGCTGGTTATGAGTTGCTAAATTTACAGACTTATTTCACCGCCGGCGTTAAAGAAGTCCGCGCTTGGACAGTTAAAGTAGGCGCGACAGCTCCCCAGGCAGCGGGGGTTATTCATACCGATTTCGAAAAGGGCTTCATCCGTGCCGAAATCATCTCCTACGAGCACTTTATCGAACACAACGGTGAGCAAGGGGCCAAAGACGCAGGAAAATGGCGCTTGGAAGGCAAGGATTATATCACCCAGGATGGTGATGTCATCCATTTCAGATTCAACGTTTAGCAGGCACCTATCCAGGCAGCAAAAATACCTGTCTAGCAAATACAGGTATTTTTGAGTAACAAGAGATTGCTAAATGATCAATTTTAAACAAAACACAATTATTCTAGTTTATTTGTAAAAACCTTGTTGACACAAAGCCTGAAACAGAGAATAATTCGCGCCTCAAATGAAGAGGCAATGTAGCTCAGCTGGTTAGAGCATCGCATTCATAATGCGAGGGTCGCAGGTTCGAGTCCCGCCATTGCCACCATTAATTTGTTACTGGGGTATCGCCAAGCGGTAAGGCAACGGGTTTTGATCTCGTCATGCGGAGGTTCGAATCCTCCTACCCCAGCCAATTTTTTTCCTCTGCAGAATTCAACTGCCAATCACTACTTTGCTCCACGCAATAGATTAATGGATTCTAGCCGATAGACCAGCGGAATTTACATACTCCTAGCCACTTCCCCTCTCTACCCAGTCACCTATTATACTGTTATTATTGTCATCATCATTTTTTCAAAATCTATGCTTGGTTCTAGAACCCTACCGAAAATAATTAATTTTCTGGCATAGCAGTAACTTGTACCTATACTTAATACTGTTACTTCCATTATCAATTTCTTTCTAAGCGGCTATTAAAGTGGATTACCGATGACTACAGCATAATTTCTGTTTTCAGCAATTATCCATCTGACAGGAGCGTGCGACAACATGGATACCCCGCCTAATTCAAGTGAGATCAACGCCAGATCAAAAAAACTCTCTGTCAATAAAACACGAAACAAAATCTATATAATATTCATTGAATTTGACAGTGCTGAAACCAGCACCATTATTTCTTTTTTGAGAGAGAATAACTTTGCCCCGCGCGGCAATAACATCGAGAGCATGGACGCGTTGAAAACAGCACTCTCCGAGAGAACCTGGGACCTTATCCTGTGTAAACCACAACAGCCCAAAGTTGATCTCTTTATCATGACCAGAGAGCTGGCCGCTCTGGAAAAAGATATCCCCGTTCTACAACTATGTGACGAGACCAATCAAACAAACGCCACTCAGGCGCTTTTAAACAACGTACAAGCCGTTTTTCTTCAGCATGACACGTCCTTATTGCTTTTATATGTAGAACGCGAATACAGCCAATTAGAGAACCGCAGAAGAGCGCGCCGCTTAGAGCAACAACTTGAGGATAGCCAGCGGCGCTGTCGCTTATTAATGGATCATTCTGCACTGGCTATCGCTGTCATAGAAGACCAAAAACTGGTATATCTGAACAATGCTTTTAGTCAGTTGTTTGGCTACCAAGTAACCACTTTATTACTCAACAAATCGATACTTAGCTTAGTGGCTGAACCAGAGCGAAGTGGCATTGGTCGTTTACTCACTAATTTTTCTAACACCGGGCAAAACAAACAGTCCTACCAATTATTAGCCCAGCGGGCAGATAACAGCAATTTCACCGTTCATCTTGAATTACAACAAATTAGTGTCGACCACAAAACCTGTATAGAGATCACTATTGATAGCAATCAACATCAATTACAAAAAAATAAGTTTGCCGATATTGACGCGATTACCGGTCTTTACAATCTAAACTATTTTACCGATAGACTGGAGAGTTCGATCCGCCAAGCACAGCGTGGTGGAAATGATTGCCACCTTATCTATATTGAAATATTAAATTTAATCACGGTTCGCAGTCAGCTCGGCAATGAGGCGAGTCGCACTCTAGCCAGAGATATTGCCGACATTCTCAATGACGAGTTCTCAAAGGCACATTTAAAAGCCAGATTAGCCGACAATATTTTTGCCATTATTTACTCCGACCCGGATACTTTAAAAACCAAGCAAGTCGCCTCAGCCACTTTTGACCGAATTTCCCAGCATATCACTCAATACGAAGACAACCAGATTGAGATCCAAAGCATCTTTGCCATTGTCCATCTCTGTGATACCTCTCCAGGTGTTCAACAAATATTTGAGCGCGGCCAAAGCGTCATTAATCACTGTCAGAACAAGCCCCAAGTGAGCATTTTTAATGCTGAGCACGGTACGTTAGTGAATGATAATCAACGCAGTCTTCAGCAAGTTAAAGCCGCGCTGGAGAACAATCAACTGCAGCTATTGTTTCAGCCACTGGTGCCCTTAGTGTTCAATAGCAAATATCAGCACTACGAAGTGTTATTGCGGATGATTGATGAAAATGAGCAACATATCTTGCCCGCCCATTTCCTCGCCAGCATCAAAAACGCCAATTTAAATGAAGAAATGGACCGATGGGTTATCAGCCAGAGTATCAGCCGTTTCCGGCAACAGCTGAGTAATAAACAACAACTGAAACTCTTTATCAGTATCACTGATACCGTGTGGCAACGCGACGGACTATTATTATGGCTCGGCGAGCAGCTGCGGTTAAGTAGAATTCAAGCGGATCATATTGTCATCCAGATCAGTGAGTCAGAGTCAGCCAACAAACTCTCTGAAGCTGAATATTTCGTCAATGGTCTACGTCAATTAAATTGCCTGGTCTGCCTTAAACACTATGGCAGCACCAACACATCAAAAAACATCCTAAAAATATTAGACCCAGACTATGTCAAATTTGATGGCAGTTTCATTCAAGAATTGGCAGAGGAAGCCATATTAGACAATAACTTTGTGGCTTTACTGAGTAACTTAACCAATCTGGGAAAAATCACCATTGCGCCCCAAGTTGAAAATCCTCAAGTGATGAGTCTGTTGTGGAAATCTGGATTGGGCATGGTGCAAGGCTACTACCTACAACCCCCAACAGAAGATATGAAATACCAATTTTAAGCTGTACCACTAGCCCCTCTATGGACAGCTAAGGTACTACCGTGAATACCGCTAAGCCAAGATAGATAAATAGAGAGATAGAGAGCCTATAAGAGACTCTCTTTAATGGGCAGCTAAAGCACTGCTCTGAGTTACCGCTAGCAAAGAGATAGAGAGAGACCAAAAGTCTCTCTACTGCCCTTACTGAGCGTTAAAAGAAGCCCATTGGGTTTATATCATAACTCACCAACAGGTTTTTGGTCTGCTGGTAGTGGTTTAACATCATCTTGTGGTTTTCCCGACCGATTCCCGATTCTTTGTAGCCGCCAAAAGCAGCGTGAGCCGGATATAAGTGATAACAATTAGTCCAAACCCTACCCGCTTGAATACTCCTGCCCATGCGATAAGATCGGTTCATATCTCGAGTCCAGAGCCCCGCGCCCAACCCAAAGGGAGTATCATTGGCAATAGCCAGTGCCTCAGCTTCATCTTTAAAGGTGGTCACACTGATGACCGGGCCAAAAATCTCCTCTTGGAATACCCGCATATCATTAGTGCCTTTGAGCAGGGTCGGTTGAATATAGAAGCCATTATCCAAATCGGATACGCTCTCAACACCCCCACCGGTAAGTACCTCGGCGCCCTCATTTTTACCAATCTCGATGTAAGATAAAATTTTATCAAATTGCTCTTTAGAGACCTGCGCGCCCACCTGACTGTCAGTGTCTAGCGGATTTCCCTGTTTTATCTTCTTAGTACGGGCAATTAAACGCTCAATAAACTCATCGGCGATTGATTCTTGAACCAGCAGTCTCGAGGGACAAGTACAGACTTCACCCTGATTGAAAAACGCCAGCGCAGCCCCTTCGAGGCATTTATCAATAAAGGCATCTTCTTGATCCATGATATCGGCAAAGAAAATATTCGGGGACTTGCCACCGAGCTCTACCGTGGAGGGAATTAAACTATCCGCAGCGCATTTAAGAATATGTTTGCCGACCGGAGAAGAACCGGTAAATGCCAACTTGGCGATGCGACTGGAGGTTGCCAGGGCTTGACCCGCTTCATTACCGAATCCATTCACCACATTAAGCACCCCTGGTGGCAGTAAATCACCGATAATTTCCATGAGGAACAAAATCGACAGCGGTGTTTGCTCTGCGGGCTTCAATACTATGCAGTTACCAGTAGCCAGTGCAGGTGGGATTTTCCAGGCCGCCATCAACAGCGGGAAATTCCACGGAATTATTTGACCGACGACGCCCAATGGCTCGTGAAAATGATAGGCGACAGTATTGTTATCAATCTCGCCAATAGAGCCTTCCTGAGCGCGGATACAACCGGCAAAGTATCTAAAATGATCAGCTGCCAGCGGCACATCCGCCGCCATAGTCTCACGAATACACTTGCCATTGTCCCAGGTTTCAACCAGGGCTAACAATTCTAGGTTTTGCTCAATTCGATCGGCTATTTTAAGCAGCATATTAGAGCGTTCAGTAACCGAGGTCGCTGCCCAACTGTCTTTTGCAGCGTGGGCGGCATCTAATGCCAAATCAATATCTTGGCTATCTGAGCGCGGCACTTCACAGATCACTGCACCGGTTACTGGGGTGATGTTTTCATAATATTTTCCGCCGACAGGTGCGACCCACTCACCGTTTATATAGTTATGATAACGATCTTTGAATTGCACCTTTGATTGAGCCGTACCTGGATTTGGATAAATCATAATGATTGCCTCTAGTTATTTTTATTTTCTACTGTAATATTCTAAGGCCAACCTTGACTAAAAACTGTGCTGACAATTCAAATTTTTTGCCTGCCAGTTCAATAACAACAACAGACAATAAAAGGTTATTTTATGATTAGTGAAATCATAGAAAAACAGAGACGCGATCCGCAGGTACTTATTGAAAATAAGATATCTTTCGCCGCCGCCAATTCTGAACTCAGTATCTACGATACGTTCGAACCAGCTTCAAGAGTGGAATTAGCCTCAGATCAATTGATGTTTTGCGGTATGGTTAGTGGTAAAAAAGTCATGCACGCCAACGACAATAATTTTGAATGTGAATTTCTGCCACACGAATCATTTGTCATGGCTCCCAACCACCCGGTTGAAATAGACTTCCCTATTGCCAGCATCGAGCACCCCACCACTTGTCTGGCCATTGAAATTGGCTCACAGCGAGTCCAGCAAATCATTAGCGGACTCAACAGCACCGCCTCTCTTGCGATGTATGAGAAAGAATGGCAGTACGATAACGAGTTAATCCACACCCACCACAACAGTCAAACTCAGGCGTTGCTGCACCGTATTGTGCAAATTTATACTGAAAACCATCAAGATCGCAGTTTCTTGATCGACCTAGCGGTCACTGAATTAATCGTCAGGTTACTCAGACATCAAACCCGAGAATTTATTATTTCCCATTGCAATGCCCAACCGGATCATAATGGACTCAATGCAGTGGTTTTTTATATTCAGGAGAATTTAGCCGACAACTTAGATTTCGAACAGCTCTGTAAACTCGCCTGCATGAGCAGAACCAAGTTTTTTAATGTATTTAAACAAGCCTTCGGCTGCACCCCAACAGACTTTCTGTTTCAAGTAAGACTAAAGCGCGCCGCACAACTGTTGCTCAGCGGAGAAACGATTACCACGGTCTGTTTTGCTACAGGATACAAAAACAGCAGTCACTTTAGTCGTAGTTTTAAAGCCTTTTACGGCATGAGTCCGCGTCAATATCAACACCAACAGATGCACTCCATTAATCATGAAGCAGATAAATAGGGCTCTGACTGATAAAAACATCTTTTAGTACTGGCTCGCCGATTTTATTTAATACTGAGTGTAGCGTCTTAAAAGGTTGTTTCTGATCTCCATTGAGCCATACCACTTCGATGATTTTGTCAGCTCTACGACAGACTAAGCGGTAGACGCCGCTCACTATGTTAAAAGACTCAACCTCCACATCTTGTAGCTGTACTAGCATCGTTTTAAACACATAAAAGGCACTGCGCTTGCGCATGCCCTCTCGGGAATCGACTAAACCATAACCGGGAGCAATCAACTGATGCCAGTATACCGCCTCAACTTTATTACTCGCCAGTGCCAATAAATAATACCTGAGTAAATAGTTGGCGTAATCGGCCTCACTGACACATTCACTCTCACTCGTTGGCGCCCAAGGTGCGGTATTAGATAGCGGCCAATTGGCCTCAGTCAACAATATTTTATCACTGGATTTACGGCTCAGCACGGCGAGTGCATATAAAAAGTCGATTTTACGGCGGGTATCAAATATGCCCATTTGGGTATTTTCAGGCGCCCCTCGTCTATCGACATATAATAGAGCCGACAGTCGATCAAATTTAATCGCCTGGCGATTAAACAATGCCCTCACGGTAAAGTGATACTCATAATCTATCACCGCAGGCCCCACCAGTTTTAGCTGTGGGAACTCATTATCTCTAATAATTTGCACCTGCAAATAAAAGTCCAAATATTCATCAACTGAGAAAAAGCCCCACTTAGTGCGGTTGATAGCATTACCAATTTGGAAAGTGTTCACTGAGTCATTGAAAGCAGTAAAAATTAACCGGATATTTTTAATAAGCAGTTGTTTATCTTCGATGTTCTCTCTGTTTTGCAGAATATTAAGCAGCACCGTACAGTGACTAAATTTTTTCCTAAAAGCCACGTAATCGGTCAAATTGTCAATATCCGCCAAAGGCAATCTAATTTGCAGCGCTCGACAACCTAAATCATCCACCAGCGCTGACTGTTGATCACCCTTATCTAAATTGACACATAAGGCAAAAAAGTTCTCGCGACGCTGACGCCTTCCCTTTAATAAGAACGAGACGATTAACGCCAGCGGAAAAAAACATAAATTATATAAAAGCAGCGGTAGAAGAGCGGCACGATGGCGTTTCTTCATCGTTTTTTTATAGACTTTATCCGAAAGTTGGCAGGGCTGATCTGAATGGTCATCCCAGATAAATTTATTTTTCATCAATGTCACTACTCAGTTACGGGGTGCCTTTAAGTTTTTTCTTGAAGTTTTTAAAACGCTTATGGCGTTGGTTAAAACGCTTCGCCAATGTCTGACACTGAGCCGTATCGTAAGCCGCTAGCGCCGCGTACTCTTGAATAATTGTCTCTAATACCTCATCACTTGCCCAGAGCATTTTAAAACTACGCATGCGCTCTTCCATAGCAAGTTCACCAAAACTCATGCGATTAATATCAATAATTTTGAACTCATAGCCAGTATCACAGCGTTTAATTAAGATATTTCCCGGCGAATAATCTCGGTGTAGAATTCCCTCTTGATGCAATGCAAAACTAAATTTGGCAAAGGCTTTAAACAAGTTATCTCGGTCGCTAAAATTAATATCTCTCAACGGTTCGCGGATGGTGAAATCATAATCGAACATCTCACTGACAAAGAAACTTTTACTCAATAATCCACCCTGGCGAAATTCGATAAAAGCTACGGCCTGAGGGACAAATTGACTAATTTTGAGAGAGTATTGGTACGAGCGACGCGCCTTCGAGGGGCGTAAAAAAGTATAGATTATGCGACTTAAGCAATTGGGTTTTTTAAAAGACTTAACCACATAATCTTGTTGCTCAAAACGCACTTTCTTAATGGTATTTCTCGCGTCTTGCAGTATGCAATCACTAGCTTCAAAGAGTTCTTCAACTCTTTCTAGGATCGCCTGACTGTTGGGGAAACTACTGTTGGTTTTACTGTTCATCTGATCCTTATACAATCAATTATTACTGTAACTGGCAGCATTATAGTCTTTTTTATCGACACGAAATAGCATCAGACTCAGCTACTTAATACCCATCTTAATTATATGATCGCCGATGTCGAAAATCAGCACCTCATAGCTGCAGCAGATTAACAATCTACCATCAGCACTACAGCAACCAAGCCTCTAACACAAAAGTCATCGCGATCACCACCAGCGACATCAACACCGCATAACGTAAATTTAAGCGCATTATTTTTTGGCTGCTAATACCATACATACCCTGTAGAGAAATATTCATCCCGGACAGGGGGCCTACTGCAGCCCCGATTGACCAAGAAGCCAATATAATAAATGCTAACAAGCTTCGATCTGGGTTTAATGGCAGCGCGATCGGCGCAATAATGGCGATACCTATTAACATGTGAAAACCGACCATCGATAATACAATCATCAACACAAAACACAAACTCGCGGCACTGGCATCAAATAGGGTAAAGGGGCTAAACCATGTTTGACCCACCATCACCGCCTGCAAACCGAAAGCAAAAACACCCGCCGATAAAAATAGCGTTATTTCATTTTGCATATTGGCGAGCCTGCCCTCAACATGCCGTTTAATCACAGCCTTGGGCTGTGTATGCCCCATCAAGAAAAGCAGGCACAAGAGTGGCGCGCACAACGTAATAATAAACAGTATCGATAAATCGGGAAAAAGATAATGCAGCGCAAATACCAGTAAAGTGAGGATTAAGGGTAGGCGCAAGCTGTTTACCCGCAGCGGATAACCATAAAAAGTCTGTTTAGTTAAGGTCGCTTTTACTTCGAAAAAAGTAATCAGTATGGCAACAACGGAGATAGCGCCGCCGATCGACATCAGTAGCCCCAAATTTGCCTCGGGTACATAACTTAACGCCACGGCCATCGCCGCAAAGAATGGCGACCAAAACGCCGCCGTCGAAAAACCTCGGGTCAAGACCATCAACTGCGAGGGGCTCAGTGGGCGATTAGTCGACATTCTATCTGCGTGAATAAAAATCGATGATACGTTAATCACCGCACCAAACAAATGCACCCCGAGAAAAGTACTGATGATGGCTCGCTTACCCATCGGCAGAGATTCCTGACTACCTATTTTTGGCTGGCTGATAACCGTTAGAAAACTTACTCCCGCCAACATTGCAACAATACCTACATTACCCCGCAGCAGCTCAAGTAAGCTTAGCGATTGATTTTGCCAGAGTGCAATTGCGCTTAGACCCAGCCCTAATCCCACTAAAATTAATGATTGTTTAGCATTACGTGAACTTATTTTTGCCCGAAGTTTATAGCAGGCCAACCAAAAGAGCCCGGCAGCAAGCATAATCGCCGCTGGATAAAATGCCGCTAATAAACTAAAGAAAATCCCAAACAGGACTAAGTAGCCAGGACAAATATGCCAGGCTTGTCGAGGCAATCGAACAATGGTCGTTAACATCAGGTGGTTTCATTAATGACTAATAAGAAGGGGCCAAGTATACGCGCCTTATTGAATAAAAATAAATCTATCCCTGGTTAAATACTGCAGATTTTTGTCCCTCAACCAAGATAGAGTAAAGTTAGTTCAGATAATGCACCTTATGCCCTAATAATAGTGCACTGTTTTGTTCACCGGATTTTTCGATTGGGGATAAAGTTTGTAAATCAATCCGCAAGCTGGTACGAGGCGCTACCATTCGGATTAGATGCAAGCCCGAGCAATCTCAGAAAACTGACGGGGCATTAGCGATACTGTGGACACAGAACAGCTCGGGGCCTAGGTTATATATCTACAACATCCCTTGGAATATAGCATTTGCTAAGCATTTTGTTGTCTCTTGCTTCTGCTACTCAACTAAAGTAACCTCCATTGATAACCGTTATTTCTATAACTTTCTACCACTCAACCCCCCATCATTTGAGGAGATAGAGATGCGTTTAATGGCATCCTTTCCCTTATTGCTCATTCAAGGAACGTCCATGTCTCTCTCTGTCATACAACGAATTATTGCCGGTTTCAGCTTATTAGTAGTATTGCTGCTAGTGATCAGTGTGACTTCGTATCGTAACCTCAGTGAAATTGATACTAAGCTACAACTTACCTCGCAAGAAATCACCCCCATCATGTTACACAGTGCAGACATGGCAATCGCGCTGTTATTAGCTAACAGAGAGCTCATGCAATTTATGGTGGCGACTCAAGATCAGCAACTATCCGCCCACGATCAGATATTTGTTGAACAACACAATACCTTCAACACCGTCCAAGAGAACTTACTCAGGCTGAGTGATAAAAACGACCAAGTTAAACAGGCCATGCTAAAGTTAGATAGTGATGCTAAAGATTTCTTCAGCACCGCTGAGCGTGCTTTTAGCGTGCACCGGGACAGCTTAGCGTTAACGGTAAAGCTAGCTGAATTAGAGGAGGAGATCAGAGACGAATTAGATTTTTTCATTAGTGATATTGAAAACCTATCGCGCAACGGTCAATCGACGGATGAAAAAAATACTGGAAAGTTTTTAGAGACAACTTATATTGTCATTACCAATGATTTGAACAGCATACTCTCCAGTCAAGACATTAACGACATAGAAATGTATGAAAGCTCGTTTAACACGGCGGGTTACGGATTAATGATGATGGAGGAGAGCTTAGAAAAGCTAGTGACTACCGGTAGTAATACCGCAACAGAACTATTGAGAACCATTGCTGTACTGAAAAAATCATTAAATGAACCACAGGGAATTATCCAGCAGCACAAACAGCAAATAGTGTTAAAAGCCCAAGAAAATGAATTAATTATACTATTAACCGCCACCATCAATCATGCCAATCAAGCCTTAACCCAGCTACGTATCGAGGCAAAGCTGTTAGCTGAATCCAGCAACCTGCTATCTCAACAAATAATAGCAACCAGTAAACTCACCAACATTGTGGTCAGTATTATCTCGATTATCGTCTCTATCATAATTGCCGTTTGGGTCGCGCGTAGCATTCGCACCCCGTTAAAACGGGTATTATCGATTTTAAAAGCGATTGCCGATGGAGACCTGAGTCGGAGAATTACCATTTCCAGCCAAGATGAATTTGGTCAGTTATCGCAGTGGGTTAACGAGTTGGCGGAAAAACAAGAGAAAACCATCCGCGAGATCCTCCAGGCATCACAAGAAATAAGCCTCTCCGCACAGGGGGGCGCTAAACTTGGCGCGCAAACCAAACGTACTATGGATGAGCAACTAGAGCATAGCACGCAGGTCGCCACCGCGATCCAGCAGATGACTTCCACCATTGCCGAAGTTGCTAAAAGTGCGGAAATAGCCATGTTGCAATTAAATCAGATTGACGAATCTGCCGTCGATAACCGTCACTTGATGCAGCAAAATGTCCAAGTCGTCAGTTCACTGGCCACAGAGATTGACCGCTCCGCGACGGTGATAAAAAAGCTCGACCAAGATTCGACTAACATTGGCAAAATTTCAGAAGTGATCGAGAGCATAGCCGGGCAAACTAATTTACTGGCATTAAACGCGGCGATTGAAGCGGCCCGAGCGGGTGAAGCTGGCCGTGGTTTCGCCGTGGTCGCTGACGAAGTGAGAAATTTAGCGATTCGCACTAAAAACGCCACCCAAGAAATTAAAGTCATGATCGACAAGTTACAGTCTGGCGCTAAAGATGCAGTTGCCATTATGGATAGCAGCAAAACCGAGGCGCAAGCTTCAGTGGTTCAGACCGAAAAAGCGGGCGATTCACTGGCTAAAATGGAAGAACAGCTCAGCGAAATTCGCAATATGTCAGCCAACATAGCCTCAGCAGCAGAACAGCAAACGGCTGTCAGCAAGGAAATTTCTCTCAACGTACAACACATGGCACAGATAGCCAAGGATGGGGCTTCAACGGCAGAACAATCGGCCTCAGGTAGTGAAGCTTTATCAAGCTTAGCGGCGCACCAACAACAACTTGTGGCGCATTTTAACTTATCCAGAGAAGCTTAACGCAACCAAGCAGGTTACCGGCCAACAATCAACGAGCCTGTGCCCTGCTTATTAATTGCCAAAGGCCAATTACGGACTCTCTCTATCCAATATCACCGCGCCACAGCCCTCGACACTTAATTTATCCTCAGGATTGTAGATAGGACACTTATCCATCGATAGGCAGCCACAGCCAATACAGCCGGTTAAGGAGTCCCTCAGTTTTTCCATATAGGCAATGCGCCTATTTAAATCATCCCGCCAGCTAGTTGATAACAACTGCCAATCTTGCTTAGAGGGCGTCCTATTATTGGGCAGTGCGGCAAACGCGAGATTAATAGCCGCTAAACTAATGCCTATTTTTTGGGCCGCTTTTATCACCGCGATACGCCGTAATACCTCCCCCTTATAACGCCGCTGATTACCGTTATTACGACTACTTTGGATCAATCCTTTTTGCTCATAGAAATGCAGAGTACTGATTTTCACGCCACATCTTTTGGCGACCTTACCCACTGTCCACTCAATGTTACTCATAACTCCTCCTATTTATAACAATATTAAGTTAATAAAAACTGTACCTCAAGCAATGCTGAGGTTAAAGGATAAATTCGCCTGAAAACTGTAGACAACAGCGGATACTGAAACTTAGTGATTGCAAGGCTCGGCTGGAAAATTTGACTGCGTTTTATCGAATTAAACAAATTAAAAGCACGGTACTGCAATCTTATCAAACATCCTAAAGACAAACAAACCAACTAACTATCATATAGTTACCGACTATTTTATGATAGACAGATTAATTTTATTAGCCAATCTGTCAGCCTTAGTACGTCATATGACGTATCCCTCTATGTCATTCACCCCATAGCCTCTGTGGCCGTATTTATCAATAATGCAGTATGTTTTTACACTGACTCAAGTTCGGCTCGCCAGTTTCAGGCAGTACTAAAAATAACCATTCACCAACTTTAACCATATAAAGGATACAGTTTATGAAGATTAAACATCTAATTTCTACGCTGGCACTGTCCGTCAGCTGTGCGATCAGCGTTGGCGCGATTGCCGCTGACACCATCAAAGTAGGGGTATTACACTCACTGTCCGGTACCATGGCAATTAGTGAAACTACGCTAAAAGATACTGTTTTAATGCTGATCGAAGAGCAAAATAAAAAAGGCGGTTTACTGGGCAAACAATTGGAGGCAGTGGTCGTTGACCCCGCTTCAAACTGGCCACTATTTGCCGAGAAAACCCGCGAACTTCTCACTCAGGAAAAAGTCGATGTTATTTTCGGCAGCTGGACATCCGTTTCGCGCAAGTCAGTCTTGCCGGTTATTGAAGAGCTTAATGGCCTAATGTTTTACCCAGTACAATACGAAGGTGAAGAGTCTTCTAAAAACATCTTTTACACCGGTGCAGCACCGAACCAACAGGCAATACCCGCAGTGGATTACCTAATGAACGACCTGGATGTGAAGCGCTGGGTACTGGCGGGTACCGATTATGTCTATCCCCGTACCACCAACAAAATTCTGCTTGCCTATCTTAAATCTAAAGGTGTTAGCGACGCAGACATCATGATTAATTACACCCCATTTGGTCATTCAGATTGGCAGTCAATTGTCTCTGAGATCAAGAAATTCGGCGGCGAAGGCAAAAAGACTGCGGTAGTCTCTACCATCAATGGCGATGCCAACGTGCCTTTTTACAAAGAGCTTGGCAACCAAGGTGTCTCAGCTGAAGACATTCCAGTAATAGCTTTTTCCGTCGGTGAAGAGGAACTTTCGGGCATTGATACAACACCACTGGTAGGCCATTTGGCCGCTTGGAATTATTTCCAGAGCGTTGAATCCAATGAAAACGAAGCCTTTATTGCCACTTGGAAAGCCTTTATCGGTGATGACAAGCGCGTCACCAATGACCCAATGGAAGCCACTTATATAGGTTTCAATATGTGGGCTCAGGCGGTCACTAAAGCCAATACTACGGATGTAGATGCGGTTGAGCAGGCTATGCTCGGACAAACTACCCCAAACCTAACCGGTGGTATCGCTAAAATGAACAACAACCATCACTTGAGTAAGCCGGTCTTAATTGGCGAAATTCAAGACGACGGACAGTTCGAAGTGGTTTGGTCCACCGACTCTGTCGTCGCCGGTGATGCTTGGTCGGATTTTTTACCTGGCTCTAAAGATCTAATCGCCGATTGGAGCAGCAAAACCAAATGTGGTAACTACAACACAGTCACCAAGGTTTGTTCAGGTCAAAAATAGACTAATTACGACGACCTAAGGCATCGCTTAAGCATTTTAACTTGAGCGGTGCCTTTCACGCTTAACCGCCAGTTTTTTGGCTAGAGCTCACCACTAAACTGCCGGTAGCTGAATTTTTTTATCATACCTACCAGCCTCTCTCCATCAATCATAGCCAATGCTGTGATTTTTCGATTTTTGGGAGTATCCATTGAAACACTTTTTTATTATCTGCAGCGTATTACTAGCACTGTTTAGCAGTCAATTATCTGCCCAGCAATCCCCGGTTATTGCCACGCAGACGCAGGCGCAACTACAGCAATTAACCAACAATAAGCTTAGGCAATCCTTAGTGCTACTGCAATCCATTGCCAGCCGCGAAGGCGTAAATATGTTGCCCTTGTACCAATCTCTGCTCGACGGTCAACTCTATTTTATTAAGAGCGATACCAAGCTAATTAAGGTGGTAAAAGAGGCGGGCAAAAAACACTACAGCGAACTATTTACTGACAGAGAAATTACCGCACCAGCCAAAAAAGCCATTAAGAAAATTCGGGTCAACAATAAAATTCGTATTTATTTACGTAAACAGATCGCCAATTTAAAACTCACCGCTAACAACCCACAAGTTCGACAAGACGCAGTACAGTCGCTACTGCGCGATTTAACCCCTACAACAATTGCCAATATCGCCCAGCTTCGCCTCAACGAAAAAAATATTGAAGTGCAGCAGATGATGGATTTAGCGCTGACTTTAGATAGTGCCATACATGGCAAATTGGCCGTCACTCAAGTGAGTGCGATAGCGCAATTACAGGGCAATTTAGAGCCTCAAGTACGTAATACTTTAAATGCTTTAAACACTGAACAATCGCACCCTAGCGTGCAAAAAGCGGCGCAACAGGCGCTGCTTAGCATCGAACAGAGCATTCAGTTTTACGGCTATTTAGATCAACTATTTTTCGGTTTGAGTCTAGGCTCTGTGCTACTTCTCGCAGCCATTGGCTTGGCAATCACCTTCGGCATGATGGGGGTAATCAATATGGCCCATGGTGAGATGATCATGATTGGCGCCTATACCACTTACGTAGTGCAATTATTAATGCCCAACTTAATCGAATACTCGCTTTGGGTGGCAATCCCCCTCGCGTTTGTTGTATCAGGTAGCATCGGTATTTTGATCGAGCGCTGCGTGATTCGATTTTTACACGGCCGTCCGCTCGAGACCTTACTTGCCACCTTTGGCATTAGTTTGATCTTGCAGCAGTTAGTGCGCAGTATATTTTCGCCGCTAAACCGCCAAGTCGCCTCCCCCGAGTGGATGAGTGGCTCCTGGGAAATTAATCCGGTATTTTCGCTAACCTTAAACCGCCTCTACATTTTAGCTTTTGCCCTACTGGTATTTTTAGCGCTGTTATTTATCCTCAAGAAAACCTCTCTAGGTCTCTATGTACGAGCGGTGTCGCAAAACCGTGCCATGGCCAAGGCAATGGGTATTCGCACGGCGAGAGTCGATGCTATCACCTTTGGCTTGGGCTCGGGAATCGCCGGCATTGCCGGGGTGGCGCTCAGCCAGCTGACAAACGTCGGTCCCAATTTGGGTCAAGCCTATATCATCGACTCCTTTATGGTGGTGGTGTTTGGCGGGGTGGGTAACCTACTGGGCACTTTAGTGGCCGCCTTCTCTCTAGGCATCGCCAATAAAATACTCGAACCTACCACCGGTGCCGTACTGGCGAGTATTATCATCCTAGTATTTATCATCTTATTTATTCAGAAACGCCCTAAAGGCCTGTTTCCACAAAAAGGAAGGGCTGCCGAATGAGCAAGCTTAGTCAGTATTTTTCCACGCGCTCTGGGTTGCAAAGCTCCATATTGCCCTTCGTCGTGATCTTGTTTGTCGCCACATTGGGCTGCGCCCTCGGCAATTTGTTATTTGCACCAGACTCACTCTTTTATGTCAGTACATACACCATCACCCTGCTCGGCAAATATTTGTGTTATGCCATGTTGGCGCTAGCGGTTGACATTATCTGGGGCTACTGTGGCATTCTCAGTTTGGGTCACGGTGCTTTTTTTGCCTTAGGTGGTTATGCCATGGGCATGTACCTAATGCGTCAAATTGGCGATCGAGGTGTCTACGGTAATCCAGATTTGCCTGATTTTATGGTCTTTCTCGACTGGCAGGAAATACCTTGGTTCTGGATGGGCTTCGACCACTTTTGGTTCGCCATGATCATGGTCGCGCTAGTGCCTGGTATCTTAGCCTTTGTCTTTGGCTGGCTAGCTTTTCGCTCACGCGTGACGGGGGTGTATTTATCAATCATTACTCAGGCGATGACCTACGCCTTACTACTAGCCTTTTTCCGCAATGAGATGGGCTTTGGTGGTAATAATGGTCTGACTGACTTTAAGGATATTCTAGGCTTTAGCTTACAGGCCGACACCACTCGCGTGGCACTCTTAATTACCACTGCCGTGGTACTCGCCGCGCTATTGTGGATCAGTCAGCTGATTTTGAGTTCAAGGTTCGGCAAAGTCATTATCGCCATTCGCGATACAGAGGCCCGCACTCGCTTTTTGGGCTATCGTACCGATCGCTTTAAAGTGTGGCTGTTTGTTTACTCCGCGGTGATTGCAGCCATTGCCGGCGCTTTGTATGTGCCGCAGGTCGGTATAATCAACCCCGGCGAATTCTCCCCCATCAACTCGATTGAAATCGTTGTCTGGGTGGCCATCGGCGGGCGCGGTACATTAGTGGGCGCGATCATCGGCGCGCTGTTAGTCAACTATGCCAAAACCCGTTTTACCGCCATTATGCCAGAGGTGTGGCTATTCGCTCTCGGCGGCTTATTCGTCTTAGTCACCTTGTATTTACCTAAGGGGCTGATGGGATTATACAGTCAGTATCGTGAAAAATTTGGCCCTAAACCAACGCAGGTGCAACGCTAATGAGTATCTTACAATATGCCGCCGAGCTTAAACGCCGCGACCAAGTATGGTCCTTTATGCAGGATCCGACACCCATTGACATTTCACATCAGGTCATACTCTATGTCGAGGGGCTCAATGTAAGCTTTGACGGATTTAAAGCACTCAATAATCTCAATTTATATGTCAATGATGGCGAATTACGCTGCCTGATAGGTGCTAATGGCGCCGGCAAAACCACCTTGATGGATGTCATCACTGGCAAGACCCAGTGCGATTCGGGATCAGTATACTTCGGCCAAACGCTCAACCTGCTAGAGCGTGACGAAGCACAAATAGCGCAATTGGGCATCGGTCGTAAATTTCAAAAACCCACCGTGTTTGAGGCCCAAACTGTCTTCGATAATTTAGAGCTCTCGTTAAAATCAAACAAGGGGGTATTAGCCACACTTTTCGCCAAATTGAACGCAGAGCAAACTGATCGTATCTATCAAGTACTTGAGACAGTCGGCTTAAAACAGCAGTGCTTTATGTTGGCAGGGGCGCTCTCTCATGGGCAAAAACAATGGTTGGAAATTGGCATGTTACTGGTCTCTGACCCACGACTATTGCTGATCGATGAACCTGTCGCTGGTATGACCGCCGAGGAGAGTGAACGCACTGCACAGCTGCTAATTTCACTCGCCGGGCAGCGCACCGTGATTGTAGTAGAGCACGACATGGAGTTTGTGCGCAGCATCGCCCGCACGGTGACAGTGCTGCATCAAGGATCGGTACTGGCTGAGGGCAGCATGGATGAAATACAAAACAATCAAGCGGTGATTGACGTCTACCTGGGAGAAGGCCAATGATTGCAATAAACAATATCAGTGAAAATCATGCCAGTTCACAAATTCTCTGGGAATTAGACCTGCAAACCCGCGTTGGGAGCGTCTTGCATCAAGCATTCATGCAGGCTGAGGGCAGTATGGATGAGAGTCAAAATAATCAGGCGGTGATCGACGCCTACCTAGGAGAAGGCCAGTGATTGCGATAAACAATATCAGCCAACATTACGGCAGTTCACAAATTCTCTGGGAATTAGACTTACAGATTAGTACTGGTAGTTGCACTTGCATCATGGGTCGTAACGGGGCGGGTAAAACGACTCTGCTGAAATGTCTGATGGGCTTGTTGCCCATCAGTAGCGGTGAAATATTGCTAGAGGGAGTGCCGCTGCATACCAAAGCCGCTGAAGATCGTGCTCCCGCCGGCATAGGTTACGTGCCACAGGGCCGAGATATTTTCCCACTGCTAACTGTCGAAGAAAACTTGCGCATCGGTCTGGGAGTGCGAAAAGATAAAGCCAAGCATTTGCCAGAGAAAATTTTTGAGCTGTTCCCCGTGCTACACGATATGTTGCAGCGCCGCGGCGGTGACCTCTCCGGCGGACAGCAACAGCAATTGGCCATCGCCAGAGCCTTGGTGATAGATCCAAAGGTGCTGATATTGGACGAACCTAACGAAGGCATTCAACCCAATATCGTGCAGCAAATTGGCGACGTTATACTACAGCTCAATGCCGAGGGCATGACGGTCATTCTGATTGAGCAAAAACTCGGGTTTGCCCGACGGGTGGGTAGAGAATTTCGCTTGATGGAAAGGGGCCGTATTGTCGCCAGTGACAAAATGGAAAATCTCAACGACCAGTTGATTCGTCAGTACATGTCAGTCTAATCCAGAGAGAGAGAGAGTAAACACAGTATACATTATGCACCCTGCATTGACGGTCTACTGTGCTCTTGAATCTAGCTGGTCAGTGGATTATTTGAAGGGAAGTGCGTACTGAATGCCACCTTCATTCCACAGTGCATTTAAGCCTCTTTTTAGCTTTAATGGCGTTTTTTGCCCTAAATTTCGCTCAAAAGATTCACTGTAATTACCCACTTGGCTGATTATCTCATACGCCCATTTTTTATCGAGCCCTAGCATTCTACCGAGGTTTCTATCACTGGTGCCCAAGATTCCCTGCGCGAGTGGATCTTTAGCATTGGTACCACGCTGATCAAGATTTACCGAGGATATTTTCATCTCCTCAGCTGCCAACATCACATTAAAACTCCATTTAACAATATCTAACCACTGATCATCATCGTGACGTACCACTGGGCCCAAGGGTTCTTTAGAGATGATTTTCGATAGAATGATATGCGCTGTTGGATCTGCAAATGTTGAGCGCCTAGCCGCTAATGCAGAGCTGTCTCCGGTATAGGCATCACACCTTTTCAGCAAATAGTTCTGATGCGCTTTAGTGGCCGAGCCCACCGGGACGGACTCAAATGACAGCCCATTGTGTTTGAAATATTCTGCCAATCGTACTGCAGTGGTAGTCCCTGTTTCAAAGCAGATAGCGGCGCCGTTTAAGTCTTGCAGAGAATTGATACCTGAGGCTTTGGGAACCATAAAACCCTGACCATCATAGAAATTGATCGCCGCAAAGTTAACCCCTAAACTACTGTCGCGCGAATAGGTCCAAGTGGTAGTTCTTGAAAGTAGGTCAACTTTATCATCGGTTAAGGCGGCAAACCTTTCCCTCGCTGACAAAGGCACATAGATAACCTTATCCGCATCGCCAAATACCGCCGCAGATACCGCTCGACATAAATCGATATCGAAACCCACCCACCTGCCCTCTGACTCTTCTATCGAAAATCCGGGCAAATTAGGATGTACGCCACAGCGCAGTGTGCCGCGCTCAATCACAGCATCCAAAGTGCCCGCGATTGCGATGCCCGGTAATAATACTGATAGACTCAGAGATAGTATGATTTTTCTCATTTTGTAACTCCCCATGACTTAGGTTAGTTAATCTGCAAAATAATCTATCATTACTGGGCTTGATTGGTTATAAGAATAAGTATGAATTTTTACGTAACTGGTTAATAAAAACCCAGCTATTCCCTTGTTTTTTGAACAACAGCTAGGAAAAATCAAATGAGATCAATATGATAACAGGGAAGGTTTGAATTCTGCTACCCCGCCTTGAACGGTCAACTATAGAGAAGAATTCAAGCAGCGGGAGACGTAAGACAGCGCTCATCAGCAAACGCATCAATTACCAGCATCGTTGCAACAGGAGCCATTGCTAGTCAGTGGTAGACTTCAATGGGGCAAACCATCAAGCAAAATTTGGCAATTTTTCCACTACCTTTTTGCTAACAACAGCCCCGATTAGTCCGTTTAAGTAGCGCGGTTATTTTTAGGCACATAATTCAAAATTGAAATAGGGACTGTTTTCCTCACTGGGAAGCCCACTATTTCCTGTCGATCAATGAGATGGTTTAAGCGACTTTCAATGGCGCACAGATTCTTAAAGTCACCCATAGCTACAAAGGAGATAGCCTCGCCAGTTTCACCGGCACGCCCCGTGCGACCAATGCGATGAATGTATTCTTCGGGTTTAAAAGGCAAATCGTAATTGACCACACGACTCAGTTTACCTATATCAATACCGCGTGCAGCGACGCCGGTGGCGACTAAATATTTAAGTTCACCGGATTTGAAATCGGCCAATATTTTTTCACGCATCGCCTGGCTTCTATCCCCATGAATAGCTTCAGCGATAATCCCCCGCTTGGCCAACTGGCTCACCAGTTTAGCAGCAGCGTGTTTCTTTTCGATAAAAATCAGCGCCTGATCCCATTGCTGCTCATTAATTAAATGGCTTAGCAGTGCAGACTTGGTATCTTTATCGACAGTAATTAGCCACTGTTTAATAGTCGGTGCCGCTTTTGTATTGGCGGAGATAGTCACTTCAACAATGCTATTACCGGCCTTTTTAACAGCGTTTTTATAAGGAGAGTCATCGGCAATGCTCTGTGCCGCGTTATTGGCAAAACTATCAGCCAAGGTGCGAACATCGGTACTCATGGTCGCGGAGAACAATAAATTTTGCCGAGTAGCTGGCAGACGCTCAATAATTTTTTCAATATCGCCAATAAAGCCCATGTCTGCCATTCTGTCAGCTTCATCCAGAACCAAAAACTCCAACTCATCAAAGTGCAAGGCACGTTGATGAGCCAAGTCTAATAATCTACCAGGGGTGGCCACTAAGATGTCAATGCCGGCAATTAATCGCAGCTTTTGTTGCTCTGTATCCACCCCCCCATATACGGCCATAGAAGTTAAGTTTAAATGCTTGCTGTAGGCACCAATATTAGCTTCGATTTGGGTGGCCAGTTCGCGTGTTGGAGTAATAATTAAGGCGCGGATACGCTTGCCACGTAATTTACGATCTTGATTAAACGTCTCTAATATAGGCAAGACAAAAGCGGCTGTTTTACCCGTTCCGGTTTGCGCAATAGCAATTAAATCTTTACCGGAGAGAATCACCGGAATGGCTTGTTTTTGAATAGGGGTCGCAGCGCTATACCCAAGTTCTTCGATAGCTCGTAAAATAGGGTCAGACAACCCAAGTTTTGCAAATGACATAGGGGCTCAAAAAATAGTTTAAAAGGAGAGGGCCCAAGTATAACACTGCTGCTTTTTTTAATAACATAATAGTTCTGCCCCAAAAGAACTATTAGCTCTCCCGTTCTCGATAATTAAGCATTGTTATCCGTGTGGATCTATCGTGATGGGCTTTATTCTACAACAGGTGTATCACATACCACTCAAACACTAACAGTACAGAGTATTACTAAGCGTCCTGCAGAATTTTTAACGAGACAGCTTCTACCATGTCCGCTACCTCAACTTTATACGCAAGCATATGCGGTGCCTGAAGATGAGCATGTAGGTGATCAATTGACTGCCATTTTTCAATGATCGTCACTGTACAAAGGTCTATTTCCTGGATCGGGATCTGAGTTTCAAAATCTACCTTAGCGGCATATTCGATACAACCTTGCTCTTCCAATACCTTGGGAGTATTGGCTTTGAAAATGGTAATAAAGCTAGCTAGCTGAGCAGGTTTAACTTTAATTGAAGCGATAACATTTATCATAGTGGGTCCTTATATAGGCATACAGATCAGCAACTACTGACAATAAAATCTGTTGCAGCACTCTGCAAAAGATCGACTTTAACATTTTTAAGACGTTTTGTATTTACCGGTAAATTGATTAATCTTACCGATAAATTTAACATTTTCTGTCAAATTCATTAGCGATTTTACCGATTATTCTGCAACTTATTAATTATCCGTCTAATTGGTATTTAACCACAAACTATCAGCATCATCTAAACCCTCTAGCGTTAAAAACGCCCGTCCCAGTTCTATTTTTGATCACCGCTGTTGCGAGACGCAGCTTTTCAGCAACTTTGTCGCAATTGACTGGACGGTGAAAAGCACTTGAGTCACAATCACTGATTGTTCTAGCTTTTGATTACTCAAATTCAGGCTCTGCCTTCCTTTATTGTACTAAAAACGATAATGTCATTAGCGTCTTCCCATAACCACCATCTATTTTCAGGAATCTACGATCTATGACAACCTCTGATAACCCAATAGTAATTAGCGGCGCTGGTCTCTGGACCCCTGAACACAGCATCAGTAACGAAGAGCTAGTCGAGGCCTATAACGGTTACGCTGAAAAATATAATCGCGAACACGCCAGTGATATTGAATCTGGCAAAACATCCGCAAAACCGCTCTCCAGTGCTGAATTTATTACCAAAGCTTCCGGCATTAAAAGCCGTTATGTTTTCGCTAAAGAAGGTATTCTTGACAGTGAGCGCATGCGACCGTTTATCCCCACGCGCACTAACCAAGAGCTATCACATCAAGCTGAAATGGGCCTAGCAGCGGCACGTAAGGCAATAGCAGCGGCAAATAAACAACCTGCTGATATAGATGTTGTGATTGTCGCCTGCTCTTATACCCAGCGCTCTTACCCGGCTATTGCCATTGAAATACAAGACCAATTGGGCGCCTCAGGTTTTGGCTTTGATATGCTCGTCGCCTGCTCTGCCGCGACCTTTGCATTACAGCGCGCCTATGAAATGGTAACGGCAGGTACTGCTAAGTGCGTAATAGTGGTCAACCCAGAGCTTACTTCTCCGCAAAACAATTGGCGAGACCGTGACAGTCACTTTATCTTTGGCGATGTCGCCACCGCCACGATAGTAGAAAGTGCCGCAACTTGCACTTCGGAACATAGTTACGAAATATTGAGTACCAAAGCGGTGACTAGTTTCTCTAACAATATCCGCTCAAACTTTGGCTACCTCGCCTACGCTGATGACTCTGACCCTTTCGGAGAGGACAAGTTCTTCATTCAAAATGGGCGCAAGGTCTTTAAAGAAGTCTGCCCGATGGCAGCAGAGCACCTCACCAGCCAATTGCAAGAACTAGGCATTGAAAACGCCGAGGTTAAGCGCTGGTGGTTGCATCAAGCCAACATCAACATGAATGTACTCATTGGCAAGCGCTTACTGGGACGCCCCGCAACAGCTGAAGAGGCCCCTATCGTCTTAGACAAATACGCCAACACCGCCTCCGCGGGTTCACTGATCGCCTTTAACCTACATCACAAAGATCTGCAGGCTGGGGATATTGGTGTTATTTGCTCCTTTGGTGCCGGTTATTCAATTGGCAGTTTGATCGTGCGTAAACGCTAGGATTTTAATCCTATAAATTGCGAGCTTTGTGGTCTGGAAGACAATTAAGTTCGCAGTAGCTTTGATTACCTTTGTTCATCTAAACTCAGCTGTCATAGCTAAACCTAACAGTGTAGTGAACCTGTCTATTCTTCAAACATAGTACAGGATAAGCTCTTATCAACTGGTTAATCGTTATTTAAACGCAGCCATTTTAACTGTTCAACATAAGCAGCCGTATCGTAATTATCTGAATATAAATTCATAAAACCATGCAGATAATCTGTTGCTATAATATTTACATTTGATTTTTTAGCTAAGACAGTTTGTAACTCCAACACATCAAAATGAAGTTCCTTTTTAGGGAAAACCAATTCCAGCTCAAACAATGGCTCTACTGCTTTAAAATGTCTAATTTGCGAGCCGTAGTAGCAAATACCACGTTTGATATTTTTAACAGCAGGTCTTGCTGATACTTGCCAGAGGATGGAAGCTCCGATGCTAAAACCCACTAAAGTACTGGCTGAAGCAACTGACTTCATGACCTCAACTAGTTTAGACAAGTAAACTTCAAGACCTACATTATCCATAAAATAAGCGTATGCCTGAGCTTCATTTTTAAATCTCATATCTATAGCGTTATAGGGATCGACGATAGTCTCTGCGTCTAGCGCTTTGGCTAACTCAATTAAGGCCGGTGTTTTACCAAAGACATCAGAAATTAGAATTATGTTCATTATATATTTGATCGCTTACTTCAAAAAAAGTTATATTGCCTTCAGGATTAGCAACAAAAATAACGCGTTACGCCAAACCTTGTTCTTTGGTCACACATCGCAGTGATGACTAAGATTACCGCTAGGATCCGCAAACATTGGGTAGTTTATCATGTTGATAGCTTCAGAACTCTGCTGCCAAGCTTTATCAGTGAATTGCCTATCAGTTGATACCAAGTAACCTCTATAGCCATTTTCTGTAAGGGGCATCGGTAAACTTGCCATGGTGGTATGCAGTGGCTTTGAAAGATAAAACTTTGGTATTAATAATTGATTGTGCGATGCTTATCTCTCCTGCTGATTAACTGCTTAATTTCATAGATGAAGTTAGGATGTGCCAAAGCCAAAAATAGCTATAATTAATTGCCTTAGCTCTACTGATAACAAAGAACTATAAACCAGCACTAGCGTCTTCTAGAAAGATCAAAAAACCTCTGATAATCTCTAATTTTAAATAGTTTAACGGTAACATTACTCTCGAACGTGGCTATTCTAACGACGTTAAGGATGAACTAAAAACAACAGGGGCGAGGCTATATTAGTTTTTTTCAAATGATAAAATATTTTCAAAGGCGATTTTGAAATATAGCTCATAGCTATTATGCTCAACATAGCCCACGTGCGGCGTCGCTGTTATATTAGGTAATGCTAACAACGGTTCACTCTGTAGTGTGGCAGGCTCTATATCATACACATCAATTGCGGCGCGTTTAGAGGGAGTCGCTAACAGTTCATTATACAACGCACCCTTTTCAACAAGTTCTGAGCGACTGATATTAACAAATAATGAATCAGGCTTCATCCCTTGCAAATCGCCTGCAGTGACACAGCCAAACGTCACTTCATTCAAGCGTAAATGTAAGCTAACAATATCAGCTTTAGAGAAGAAGCTTTGCTTAGACTCAGCGGCTTCAAAACCATCAGCAACGGCGAGTTCCCTCGAACTTTGACTGCCCCACACCAGCACCGACATTTCAAAAATTTTGGCAAATTGAGCGATGCGCTTACCTATTTTTCCGTAGCCCCAAATCCCTAGCTTAAGTCCTTTAAGCGTACGACCTAAGCCGAGCACCCCAGAATCTTGCCACTTATTTTGTTTTAGATTCGTTGAGTATAGAGGTATATGGCGAGAAGCTGACATTAACAGAGCCCAGCAAAGCTCAGACGGTGCTACAGGCGAACCTCTACCCTCAAGGACAGTAACGCCAAACTTCTCGCATAGTTTCGGGTCTAGATGGCTACTTACTTTCCCTGTCTGACTAATCAATTTGAGCTTAGATAACCCAGTCAGTAATGACTCTGTAATAACAGTCCTTTCCCGGATCAATACCAGCGCTTCAAAGTCGGATAATTTATTGATTAATTCCGCCTCAGTATAAGTCTTGATAAATACCCTGACATCATGATTTTTAAGAAGAGTAAAACAATCGAGATTTTTGACGACATTCTGATAATCGTCCAATATTGCTATTTTCACTGAATTACCCTTTGGTTATGCCACTAAGCATCCTTTGACCTGAACTTAGTATTGGCCTTTTTACAGGATTTATTGATTGTAGACATTCTTCACAAGACATTATTTATAACTGTTCCGACAAGAAGATGAAAGATTTCTTAAATTTAAAGTCAAAGTAATAATACTTTAATAGACGACTGCTAATGATTCTCTGTCAGGGATCAAGCCTATTAACTACATAGAAGTTAAACTAAAGAGAACTGCGTTAAGTGGACGCGTGGTAATGCGCAGCTAAAGCTTGGCGTGGTAAACCATAAATGATGGCGCAAGCGAATTACTGGAGAGCCTTCAGCGAATAAAGAGGTGAAACGAAGCTGCGCTTCTACTGCATCAATGAATAAATGAATGCGCAAGCGCTACTAGAAATCAGACACAAAAGCTTCGCTTTAAAAGCGTGACTGATTTCCCCCTACTATTATTATGCCCCACATTATGAGGTACACATTAATGTGCGAGTACGGCCATCGCCTTTAAGCTTTTAATACAAAAAACCCCCAAGTGGAATTAGAGAGCTGCGTTAAGTAGATGCGTGGTACTGCGAGGCTAAAGCTTGGCGTGGTAAACCTTAAGGGAATGCGCAAGCGCAGCTACGGAGGAGCCTTCAGCGAATAAAGAGGTGATACGAAGCTGCGCTTCTAAAGCATCAAAAAACTCCCCTACTCTCTCATAAAAGGATGCGACAAGTCGCACTGGTTTTCCTTCCCCATGTGAGAGTCAGTCATCGCCTTTAAAGCTTTAATAACGAAAAAAACCCCAAGTGATATTAGAGAACTGTGTGAAGTAGAAGCGTGGTACTGCGAGGCTAAAGCTTGGCGTGGTAAACCTTATCTGAATGCGCAAGCGCAGCTACGGATTTTTTAATACGAAGCTGCGCTTCTAAGGCATTAAAAAACTCCCCTACTATCACATGGTATTCGCTGCAACAAGTTGCGCTCTTTTATGCCCATGTGAGAGTTTGTCATCGCCATTAAAAGCTCTAATAACGAAAAAACCCCCAAGCACAAAGTGCTTGAGGGTTTATCGTTATTAGAGCTTGGCGATGACCTACTCTCACATGGGGAGACCCCACACTACCATCGGCGCTAAATCGTTTCACTTCTGAGTTCG
>JABSRA010000022.1 GCA_013215445.1 Oceanospirillaceae bacterium | reverse complement strand
ACCTACAGACCTGGCGGATCAATAATCCTCAGGCAGGGGGCGGGGTTATTATGGACATAGTAGTACACGATGCCGATACCGTGCGTTATTTGCTCGGTGAAGATCCAGTGGATGTAATGGCCTATGCACAACATGCGGGCATGGCTGAGGCAATAGAAGATGGGGCTATGACCATTATGCGTATGCCTAGTGGTGCGCTAGTGCAATCTCATGAATCTTTTGTGGTGCCCTTTGCGGGAACTGGCCTAGAAGTGCATGGCACCAAAGGCAGTATTTTTGCCAGGGGTGTAATGACCCAGTGCAGCGTCGGTGACGTCGAAGTAGTAACAGCACAAGGGCGTACGTTACTGGAGATAACGCCGCATAATCTCTATGCCCATTCGCTGCAAAAATTTGCACAGGCAATTAATAACCAGGGACACCCTGCGGTGAGTGGAGAAGATGGGGTTAAATCACTGGCGGTGGCCTTAGCGGTAGCCCAATCGGCAAAAAGTGGGGAGCGGGTGGCGATTAATTATCCGAATTTATCAGTGTAATTACTGACTATCAGTCATTTTGAAATCAATTGTTTTATCAGAGAAGTACTTTATGTCTAAAGTTGTATCCTTTGAATTTGCCGCGGGTTTAATAGAGGATGGCGATACCATCACCGTCTCCTCATCCAGCGGGTTGGGCTGTCCGGATAAGATGTTGGCAGCCATTGGCGAGCGCTTTGAAAAAGAGGGTGCTCCCAGAGCCATCACCAGTTTACATCCAATCGCCGCCGGTGATATGTACGGTATTAAAGGCGTGGATCACATCGCCAAAGCGGGTTTGCTGGCTAAAATCATCGCCGGTTCTTACCCCAGTGGGCCCTCGCATCTGCCGATGCCAAACATCTGGAAAATGGTGTCAGAGAATAAAATCCCCGCCTATAACGTGCCCAGCGGAATAATGTTTGATATGCATCGCGAGGCGGCGGCTAAGCGCCCCGGCGTGATGACCAAAGTGGGATTAGATACCTTTGTGGATCCCGCGCGCCAAGGCTGTGCCATGAATGATCTAGCTGCTGAACAATCGATAGTGCGCAAGATAAACTTTGAGGGGCAAGAGTATCTGTTTTTTCCGGCCATTATCCCCAATGTTGCAATTATTCGGGCCACCTCCAGTGACGAAAAAGGCAATCTGTCTTTTGAGCATGAGGGTGCCTATCTAGGGGGGTTAGAGCAGGCGTTAAGTGTACGCAATAATGGCGGCACAGTGATAGCGCAAGTAAAAAGAGTGGTGAAAACGGGCTCTCTTAGCCCTTACCAAGTGCATATACCGAACAATCTAGTCGACTACATTGTGGTAGATCCAGAGCAACAGCAAACCACTCAGACACAATATGACGCGGCAATATGCGGTGAGATTAAGCGCCCTGATAGCAGCTTCGATTACAGCAGTTTTAGCCCTGAAAAAGTCATCGCCAGACGTGTCTCTCAAGAGCTAGTGGCAGGCCAAGCGGTGAATCTAGGGTTTGGTATTTCCGCCAATGTGCCGCGTATTTTATTGGAAGAGCAACAGCTTGATAAAATTACCTGGGTATTAGAGCAGGGGCCTATTGGCGGTATACCGCTGTTGGGCTTTGGTTTTGGCTGTGCGGCGAATGCCGACAGTATTTTACCAAGCCCCCAGCAATTTACTTACTTCCAAGGCGGCGGTTTTGATCAGAGTTTTTTATCCTTTATGGAAATTGATCGTCACGGCAATGTCAATGTATCCAAGCTGGCAAAAAAGCCTTACCTAACGGCGGGTTGTGGTGGGTTTGTGGATATCACCGGCAACGCGAAAAAGATTGTATTCAGCGGCTTCTTTAGCGCCGGTGCCAAGTATGCACTTGAAAATGGTGAGATACGGGTGCTCTTAGAGGGAAAATTCCAAAAGCTGGTGGAGGAGGTCGAACACGTTACTTTTTCAGGTGCTAAAGGGGTTGAAAATAACCAACAAGTGCTCTATGTAACCGAGCGCTGTGTGATGCAGCTCACTGAGAGGGGGCTAGAAGTGATTGAAATAGCCCCGGGAATAGACCTGGAACGGGATGTGTTGGCGCAGGCAGGTTTTGAGTTGCTGGTAGCAGATAAACTAATTCTCATGGATAAAGCACTGTTTGAGGATAAACCTTTCGGCTTAGATCTGACGCCGCTAGCGGAGCATCAATCATGAGTTCTGGCGTGGTATCACTCACCCGTAATGGCTTCGTAGCAGAAATTTTAATCGATAGACCGCAAAAATTGAATGCCTTAACCGTGGTGATGTTGGAGGACCTGTATCGCCTGTTGTTGCAGCTGGACGAGGACCCTGAGATCAGGGTGGTTATTTTACACAGCGCCGGAGATCGCGCTTTTTGTGTCGGTGCTGATATCAAAGCATGGGCGGATCATCCACCGATGGAGATGTGGCGCAGCTGGGTGAAGCGTGGTCATCGGGTGTTTGATGCATTAGCTGGACTTAGACAGCCGGTGATAGCGGCGATCCAAGGGCCTGCATTAGGCGGTGGTTTTGAGTTGGCGATCGCCGCTGACTTACGCATTGCAGAGCAACGCGCCTATTTCTCACTGCCTGAAACCGGCATCGCCACTTGTCCTGGCTGGTCGGGATCCGCCCGATTAAACAAGCTTATCAATACCAGTTTAATCAAAGAACTGGTGTTTACCGGTTGCAAAATAGAGAGCACTCGAGCACTGCAACTAGGCTTGGTCAACGCGGTGTGTGCAGAGGGCCAGGCGCTGACAAAAGCACGAGAAATGGCGGCGGTTATCGCCTTGAGAGCGCCAATTGCAGTGCAGTTATCCAAACAGATGATTGCGGCAAATAGTGGCGAAAACAGTGCCATGACCATAGAGGCAATGGCCAGTGGCCTCAGTGCACTGACTAATGATGCTAAGGAGGGGGTTGATGCCTTCTTTGAAAAACGCAGCGCAAACTTTACCGGAGAGTAAGACAGATGACGACTTTGAATAATAGTATGACGTGGATAGAAACAGAGCGTGAGTTTGCGCTACCTGAGCAGCCCTTTATCGGACAATTGTTTATCGATGGAAAATGGCGCGAGGCTTCAGATGGCGGTCGCTTAAGCCGAAACAGCCCCGCTTTTAATATTCAAGTCAGCGACTTTGCCAAGGCGACCATCGCCGATACTGAGGAGGCGATAGTCGCGGCGCGTACTGCTTTTGATAAAGGCAATTGGCCGACCATGTCCGGGTCGCAAAGAGCGGCTGTGCTCAATAAAATTGCCGATTTAGTGATGGCTAAACAGCGCCAGTTTGCCCTGCAAGAGGTACTAGAGTCAGGCAAACCTATCTCGCAAGCCATGGATGAAATTGAATGGGCAGTCGATTTGTGGCGTTATGCAGCGGTTTGCGCGCGCTCCCTACACGGCGATAGTTTTAACAATTTGGGCGAGGACATGTTAGCGCTGGTAGTACGCGAGCCCATTGGAGTGGTCAGCATCATTACGCCCTGGAACTTCCCCTTTTTAATCCTCAGCCAAAAATTGCCCTTTGCCCTGGCCGCCGGTTGCACCGCAGTGGTTAAGCCCAGTGAGCTGACATCGGGCACTAGTGTGATGCTAGCCGAAATTCTGCAGCAAGCGGGGATACCTGACGGTGTCGTCAATATCTTGGTCGGTGAAGGCCACGATGTGGGTGCCACGATGACCAGTCATAAAGATGTCGATATGGTGACTTTTACCGGCTCATCGGCGGTGGGAAAAAAATTGACGGCCGTGGCTGCGCAGAGCTTAAAGAAAGTATCGCTGGAGCTAGGTGGGAAAAATCCGCAGATCATCTTCCCGGATTGTGATTGGGAAGCGGCGGTCGATGCGGTGGTATTTGGCACCTTTTTTAATGGTGGAGAGTGCTGCAATAGCGGTTCGAGAATTTTAGTCCATCAATCTATCGCCGCTGACTTTGAGCAAGCGGTGAAGATTCGCGCGGCAGCTGTGCCCTTCGGTGATCCGCTGTGTAAAGAAACCAAGGTGGGGGCGATGATCTCCACTGAGCACTTGCAGAAGATCCAAGATTATTTGCAGGTGGCTATCGATCAGGGCGCAGAAATTAGCTTAGGTGGTAGCTCTGTCGAACATACCGGCCTGTACATGCAACCGACCATCGTTTCAAAAGTAACCCCCGATATGCAGATCGCCCGCGAGGAGGTGTTTGGCCCGGTATTATCCATTCTTACCTTTACCGATATAGAGCAGGCGATCGAGATAGCGAATGACTGCTTGTACGGTTTGTCGGCGGGGGTGTGGAGCGCCAATATCGATAACTGTCTGCAGGTGGCGAGAAAAGTAAAGGCGGGCACCGTGTGGGTCAACGGTTGGATGAGCGGTTATCCAGAGCTGCCCTTTGGCGGCTACAAGCAAAGTGGCCAGGGCCGCGAGTTGGGCCGCAACGCACTGGATGAATTCACCGAGCAAAAAACCATACAAATGCACATCGGCGAGCGCACCGGATGGTGGCTGCCAAGAGAGCAAAAATAACAGCAAGACAATCAAACCTGCGGCACATCAGTGCCTCAAAAACCAACAGAGGATTATCAAAATGACTGCAAAAATAACTATTAAAAAGACATTCAAAGGCATGCTATTAGGTGCCGCAATCAGTGCCAGCATGACAGGTATAGCCCAAGCTGCAGAAGTTGAAGTGCTGCATTGGTGGACGTCAGGTGGTGAGGCTAAGGCTTTGGGGACACTGCGCGATACCTTAAAAGAGCAGGGCATTGGCTGGAAAGACATGCCCGTTGCCGGCGGTGGTGGTAGCAGTGCGATGACAGTATTACGCTCTAGAGTGATGAGTGGCAATGCGCCTACAGCGGTACAAATGATGGGCTTTGATATCCTCGATTGGGGTGATCAGGGGGTGACCGCTAACCTCAATGAAGTGGCTGAGGCAGGTAATTGGGATGCGGTAGTGCCCGATGCACTGAAGCGATTTTCCAAGAGTAATGGTCAGTGGAACGCCGCGCCAGTGAACGTACACTCCACCAATTGGGTGTGGGGCAATAAGGCGGTCATGGATAAAGTGGGGATAGAGATTCCGACTAATTGGGATGACTTTATCAGCGCGATGGCTAAAGTGAAGGCAGCGGGGCTAATACCTTTAGCGCACGGCGGCCAAGCTTGGCAAGATGCGACGATTTTTGATGGGGTATTGATGGCCACCGGTGGTATCGATTTTTATCGCAAGGCACTGGTTGATTTAGATGAGCAGGCCCTGACCTCCGACACCATGCAGCAAGTGTTTGAGCGCATGCGTCAATTACGCGGTTTAGTCGATGATAATTTTTCTGGGCGCGATTGGAACTTAGCCTCGGCGATGGTGATGAACGAAAAAGCCGCTTTTCAGATGATGGGTGACTGGGCGAAGGGTGAATTTCTCAATGCCGGTAAAGTACCAGGCGTCGATTTTGTCTGCTTTAGAACCCCGGGTACCCAAGGTACTGTGACCTTCAATGCGGATCAATTTGCCATGTTTAAGGTGGGTGATGATCGCCATGACGCGCAGATGAAAATGGCCACTGCTATCTTATCTCCCGAGTTTCAAATTGCCTTTAATACCGTCAAAGGGTCAGTACCAGCGCGTACTGATATCTCGGATGAGGCCTTTGATGACTGTGGTAAAAAAGCCATGGCAGATCTAAAAGAAGCTGGTGCTAACAACACCTTAGTGGGAAGCATGGCACATGGCCACGCATCTCCTGCAGCGGTTAAAAATGCATTTTACGATGTGATTACCGCACACTTTAACAGTGATATGTCTGCACAGGAGGCGGTAAAGCAGTTGGCTGCATCAGTTAAAAACGCCATCTAATTTTCCCCTAATAACCGGGTGATAATTGCCCGGTTATTTCTATCTAGGACAGTGTCATGCAACAGAATATAGTGCGCGATAAAACCACTCAAGTGAGTGAAAGTCGCGGTGATAAAGCCATCGGCTACCTGCAACAACAATTGCCTAAACTTGTTTTAGCGCCGTCATTTGCGGTGATATTGATGTTTGTGTACGGCTTTATTTTATGGACCGTTTACCTCTCTTTTAGCGCCTCAAAAATGCTGCCCAACTATACATGGGTGGGGTTAGAGCAGTGGAGCCGGTTGTGGAATACCCTAACTTGGCAGATTTCACTGCAAAATTTATTCATTTTCTCAGTGCTCTATATCGGGCTCTGCATCATTATTGGCTTACTGTTGGCCATTTTATTAGATCAAAAAATCCGCTGTGAAGGGGGGTTGCGTACGTTATACCTCTATCCGATGGCGCTGAGCTTTATCGTCACGGGTACCGCCTGGAAGTGGTTTTTAAATCCAGGTTTAGGACTAGAGCGAACGATGCACGAGTGGGGCTTTGTCGACTTTAAGTTCGATTGGTTAATCAATTCTGACATGGCTATTTACACCGTGGTGATTGCCGGAGTGTGGCAGGCGTCGGGATTTGTGATGGCGATGTTTTTAGCCGGGCTGCGCGGTATCGATACCGAGATAATAAAAGCGGCGCAGATGGACGGGGCACCTGCATGGAAAATATACACGCGGATTATTATTCCCCAGTTGGGGCCAGTGTTTATGAGTGCTTTTGTGGTGCTGTTGCACTTGGCCATTAAGAGCTTTGATTTAGTCATCGCACTCACCGGTGGTGGGCCGGGTAATGCCACGTCGCTACCGGCAACGTTTATGTACTCTTATACCTTTACCCGCAATCAAATTGGGGTGGGTGCCAGCAGTGCTGTATTTATGCTGATGATTATCGCCTCCATTATGGTGCCCTACATTTACTCAGAGATAAAAGGGAGTAAAAAATGAGTGCAAATTCACAAGTTAACCCACAGAACTCGGCGCTAGTTTGGCGAGTGTTGATCTACAGTATATTGATAGTGATGGCGGTGATTTATCTGGCACCACTGTTTGTAATGTTGGTCACATCCTTTAAATCGCTGGATGAAATTCGCCTGGGCAACATGATGGCGCTGCCATTACAAATCACTTTTGACCCTTGGTTAAAAGCTTGGGGCAGTGCCTGCTTAGGCCTAGATTGCAACGGTATAGGCGGCTATTTTTGGAACAGTTTAAAAATAACGGTACCGGCGGTGGCAATTGGCACGCTACTCGGCGCGTTTAATGGCTATGTGCTGACCAAATGGCGCTTTAAAGGTCATCGGTGGGTTTTCGGCATGATGTTGTTCGCCTGTTTTATTCCATTTCAAATCGTGCTGTTGCCGATGTCACAGGTGCTTGGTTGGATGGGGCTAGCCAATACTACCTCGGGGTTGGTGCTGGTACATGTGGTCTATGGCTTAGGTTTTACCACCTTGTTCTTTCGAAATTTCTACGAGGCATTTCCCGATGAGCTGATTCGCGCTTCAGTGATGGACGGCGCGGGTTTTTTTACCATCTTTCGGCGGATTTTACTGCCCAACTCAGGGCCGATCATTGTGGTGACGGTGATTTGGCAGTTTACCAATATCTGGAATGACTTTTTGTTCGGCGCCTCGTTTTCATCAGGGGACACCGCCCCGATTACTGTGGCGTTAAACAACTTAGTGAATAGCTCCACGGGGGTTAAAGAATACAACGTGCATATGGCTGCGGCGATTATCGCAGCACTGCCAACCCTGTTCGTCTACGTGGTGGCGGGTCGTTATTTTGTCCGGGGGTTAATGGCGGGCTCGATTAAAGGTTAGCTAAAAGTGCAAATTTAAAAGCGCTTAAATGATAGCAGGCAACGATAAGTACAGCGAAAAGTGATACGCAAAGGATAATTATTATGAGTTTTCTCCAGATCGAAAACGTCAACAAACACTACTCTGACGTGGAAGTATTAAAGGGCATCAATATAGAAATTAACAAAGGGGATTTCCTGGTATTGGTCGGGCCCTCGGGTTGTGGCAAGTCCACCTTGTTAAATATGATAGCGGGCCTAGACGAGATCAGTGGTGGTGATATCTCCATTGACGGGCAATCGATGGCGGGTATCCATCCCTCAAAACGCGATATCGCAATGGTCTTTCAGTCGTATGCGCTCTACCCCAATATGAATGTTGCGCAGAACATCAGCTTCGGCTTAGAGATGCGAAAAGTGCCTAAACTAGAGCGTGAGCAAGCGGTGCAAAAAGTGGCAAAAATGCTGCAGATGGAAGCGCTACTCAATCGTAAACCCTCCCAATTATCAGGAGGACAGAGACAGCGAGTGGCGATGGGGCGGGCGCTGGTGCGTAATCCTCGGGTATTTTTGTTTGATGAACCACTGTCGAATTTAGATGCGAAATTACGCGTTGATATGCGCACCGAGATTAAGCAATTGCACCAGCGATTGGGCGCAACCATCGTCTATGTAACCCACGATCAAATAGAGGCGATGACGCTGGCCACTAAAATAGCGGTGATGAACGCGGGAATCGTCCAGCAATTTGGCACCCCGCAAGAGATTTACGATAATCCGGTGAACACCTTTGTGGCCGGGTTTATGGGTTCGCCCTCAATGAATTTGATTCAAGCAAAAGTCTGTAATGTAAAAGATAAACTGCACTTTGAAGTGGCGACAGCGGATCAGGGAGAGCCCTTGTTATTACCCGTGAAGCGGGATCAACAGGCACTTTCCGGTTATCTGGGCCATACCATAACCTTGGGTTTAAGGCCGGAGACCATTACTGATCCGGGCAGTGCCAACCGCAGCGAAGGGCAGATTCACGAGGCGGACTTGAAAGTTGAGGTCACCGAGCCTACCGGTGCGGATATGTTCGTGGTCACCCAGTTGGGTGGGCGCGAAGTAGTGGCAAGAATGCGTAGTCGCTGCGGTGCTCAGGCCGGTGAGAAGAGCCGTTTCGCCTTTGATGTGTCGCGTAACTTAGCGTTTGATAGCCAGAGCGGAAAGCGGATTCAGTAGGAAGCTTCAAACAAGTTATAAGCTACAAGCTAAGAGCTAAGAAGCTGTGGAAATTGGAGGCAATTGCGTGGAAAAAATAGAGCAACACTATGACATTGTCATAATCGGTACCGGGATTGGCGGGGCGACTGTGTTGAGTGCGCTGGCGGATAGCGGGGCCAGCATCTTGGTATTAGAGCGCGGCGAGCAGTTGCCCGATACCGAGGCCGCTCGCGATGCCCAAGCGGTCTTTGTCGAGCAGAGCTTTAAGAGTGAAGAGCAGTGGCGAGATGCACAGGGCCAGCTGTTTTCTCCGGGTAATTATTATTATCTGGGGGGCAACTCCAAATTTTATGGTGCGGTGATGTTGCGCTATCGCGAGGATGATTTTAAAGCGCTGGGGTTTAAGAGCGGTGTCTCTCCCGCCTGGCCCTTTAGCTACGATGAATTAGCGCCCTTTTATCAGCGCGCCGAGAGGCTCTATCAAGTGCGTGGTACGCAGGGCGAAGACAGTTGTGACCCCCGCGGCGAGAGGGGTTATGTCGAAGGGCCCGTGCCGGATGAGACCTGTATTGCGTCACTGCGGCAAAAGTTGCTAGCCAAGGGATATCATCCTTTTAGCTTGCCCCTTGCGGTCGATATTGAGCGCTGGCTGGCGCGTTCGAAAACCCCGTGGGATGGTTTTCCCGATACAGATACCGGAAAAATAGACGCCCAGGCCGCGGCGCTAAACCCTGCACTAGAGCATGCTAATGTGCGGTTAGTTAGCGGTGCCAAAGTGTTGCGATTACAAGCTAGTACCTGTGGCAAACGTATTCAAAGTGTTGAGTTTATAAAGGATCAACAGACGCTGAGTGTCAGCGCTAACTTAGTGATATTAAGCGCTGGGGCAATTAACAGTGCCGCGTTGTTGCTGGTCTCTAAATGTGCTCGATTCCCCAATGGATTGGCAAATAGCTCAGATCAAGTCGGTCGCAACTTTATGAACCACAACTGTAGTGCGCTGTTGGCGATTAATCCTTTTCGGCGCAATCGCTCTATCTACCAAAAAACCATCGCCCTGAATGACTACTATTTTGGCGATGCTAGCAGTGGTGAGCCACTGGGGAATATCCAGTTATTGGGTAAACTTAATGGCAGTATTTTAAAAGCGGGGTTGCCCCGTTATTTTCGCTGGCTGCCAACTTTTATCTTCGACTGGCTGGCTAGGCACAGCGTTGACTGGTATGTAATGAGCGAAGATTTACCCAGTCCAGACAGCCGGGTGAGTATAGATGCCGATGGTTGCATCCGCCTTAGTTGGCAGCGCAGTAATGCCAGTGCCCATCGCCAGTTACTGCAGAGGGCCAAGGCGATGGCACGTGCCACAGGTTACCCGATAGTGTTGAGCAAGGCCTTTGATAGCAGTGTGCCCTCGCATCAATGTGGCACAGTGCGTATGGGTAATGATGCCAAGCAGGCGCCACTAGACAGTTATTGTCGCAGTTATGATCAGCGCAATTTATTTGTAGTCGATGCTTCCTTTCTACCCAATTCAGCGGCGGTGAACCCCGCTTTGACCATTGCAGCTCAGGCGTTGCGGGTCGCAGAACATATAAAAACAACGGAGATATTTAGATGAGTAGTCAACCTCACCCAGTCGCACTGGTGACCGGAGATCGACAGGGAGTAGCGGTAGAACTGACGATTATCAATGAATTAGCCAGCAATGGCCTCAGTCTTGCGTTTACCGCGGGAGATAAGGCGTTGCGGGTTGCAGGGCAGATTGAGTCAGCGGAGATAGTTAATGAGTAAGCATATTCGTCCAGTCGCACTGGTGACCGGTGGTCGACAGGGGATAGGACTCGCGATTGTCCATGAACTCGCCAAAAGTGGCTTTAACCTGGCGTTCACAGCGAGAGATAAATTCGACAGTTGCCGCGAAATTATCGATAGCTGTGAAAGGCAGGGAGCTAAAGCACTGTATGTTCCCAGTGATTTGGCTGATTTAGAGGGGCACTCCGCATTAATAGAGCAAGTGGTTAACTGGGGTGGAGGCTTGGATTGTCTGGTGAATAATGCCGGAATCGGTACCTTGCATCGCGGTGATTTGCTGGATTTAGATAGCGCCTCTTTTGATACCGTGATGGGTATTAACTTGCGGGGCAGTTTCTTTTTAACCCAGCAAGTAGCACGCTGGATGTGCGCAAACCCATCAGTACACTACCGCTCAATTATTTCTATCTCATCGGTGAGCGCACTAATGGCCTCGCCCGAGAGGGCTGACTATTGCATGAGTAAAGCGGCCATGGCCATGATGACCCAAGCCTTTGCATTGCGTTTAGCAGCAGACAACATTGGAGTATTTGAATTGCGCCCCGGTATTATAAAAACGGCCATGACTAACAAGGTCAGTGAAAAATACGATCGTCGTATCGCCGCCGGTCTAGTGCCGGCTAAACGCTGGGGAGAGCCTGAAGATATTGCGGTGGCGTTGTTACCCTTTGCCACTGGTGCGATGCAGTTCGCCACGGGTAGCTGCCTAGCGTTAGATGGTGGGCTAGCGATTAATCGACTTTAATAGATAGACATGTTCCAGTAAAAGGTGAGTAGTAGATGTACGATTATATTATTACCGGTGCAGGGCCCGCAGGTTGTGTACTGGCTAACCGATTATCCAAAAACCCCGCAATAAAAGTATTATTGCTAGAGGCGGGTAATCCCGATCGCAATCCGTTAATTCACATGCCGGCAGGTTTTGCAAAATTAACCGGTACCAGCGCTACCTGGGGTTATTCGACAGTGCCACAAGTGCACTTAGATAACCGCGAAATCTGGTATCCACAGGGACGAGTGCTCGGTGGTGGCAGCTCGATCAATGCCCAGATTTACACCCGTGGTCATCCACTGGATTACGATGAGTGGGCCAGCGAAGAGGGCTGTGATGGCTGGTCGTTTGCTGAAGTATTACCCTATTTTGTAAAATCGGAGAATAACAACCGGCTCTGTAATAGTTATCATGGGGTCGATGGTCCACTAAAAATATCCGACCCAGTACCGCACTCGCTCACCAGTACTTTTGTGCAGGCGGCGCAGCAGGCGGGCTTTCCCTACTCGGCTGATTTTAACGGCGAGCACCAGGAAGGGTTTGGCTACTACCAAGTCACCAATCGCGATGGCAGGCGCAGTAGCGCCGCGGTGGTTTATTTAAAACCGGTACTGAAGCGTAAAAATCTCACCGTGATTACCAAGGCCACTGTCACTAAAATAGTCATAGAGCAAGGGCGGGCAGTGGGAGTTGAGTATGTGTTACGTAATAAACCCACAGTATTACGGGCTAGCGCTAGTGCTGAAGTATTAGTTACTTCTGGGGCGGTGGGCTCACCTAAATTATTACAATTATCGGGAATAGGCCCTGCCAATCACCTGCGCGAGGTTGGCATTCAAGTTGTGCATGATTTACCGAGTGTCGGTGAAAATTTTCAAGATCATATGGATGTGTTTGTGGTTAGTGAATGCAGTGGCGATTACAGCTTTGACCGCTATAAACCACTGCATATGAATGCGTGGGCAGGGCTTGAGTATTTACTGTTTAACTCAGGTCCCGTGGCCTCCAATTTATGTGATGGCGGCGGGTTCTGTTATGCCGATAGCCAGGCGCGCTCGCCAGACCTGCAATTTCACTTTTTACCGGGCTCTGGGTTGGAGCACGGCCTGCAGAAAATTCGCAATGGGGTCACTTTAAATTCAGCGGTATTGCGCCCAAAAAGCCGGGGTACGGTGCGTTTAGCTTCAGCAGATCCTATGGCTGCGCCGCTGATCGATCCAAACTACTGGGCGGAATCTTACGACAGGAAGATGTCGATAGAAGGCTTTAAAATAGCCCGCGAAATAATGTCGCAATCGGTGTTTAAACCTTTTATCAAACAAGAGGCGATGCCGGGCGCAGCCTGCAAAACTGATCAGCAAATTATGGCCTATGCGCGCCAACACGCCAAGACTGATTATCATCCGGTAGGTGCCTGTAAAATGGGGGCATGCAATGATGAACGTAGTGTGGTGGGGCCTGATTTAAAAGTGATAGGCCTAGAGGGATTGCGGGTGGTTGATTCATCGGTGATGCCCAAGGTGGTGAGTTCAAATACTAACGCGCCGACGATTATGATCGCCGAGAAAGCGGCGGATATGATTCTGGGGATCACAGCTATACAGCCGGGCCTGTAACAAGAGTCGATTAAGAGCAATATTAAGAGTAATAAGAGGCCCTACAACGCTGCTATTGCTGAATTACCTGGAATTCTCGACTCTATTAGGGTTTTTCAGCAACCAGTGGTTTTAGGGCCTTGCCAGTCTAGGCTCCCCTGTGGAATGGGTTTAAAGTTGCATCGTTTATCGTCAACTCAAGCAATGACAATAGACTGCAGATAAATTCAGCTGCATCCAAGACAGCCGTGAGCAACTGGCCGCCAACTTAAGCTTGCCCGGTGGTGGTGCTCAAGTAGCTACAGTGATTGCTCATTGGTTCGAAGGGTATTCGACATATCAGTTATTACTGATAAAGCCCTGGCTACCGGTCACGAATAAAAGTTATAGCAACGATCGAGGAAGCTGCAGTAATAGAAAAATCTTGGTGATTAAATTTGAAATTAGCAATGTATATAAAGTATTTGACAATAACCCATTGATACTTATACTTAGAAACTATTTATTAAAATCTGAGTATGATAAAGATGTCTTCCCTTAGTGCAAATAAAACCATTACCACGCTATTGTTTACCTTTGTCCTTGCAATATTTTCGACCTATTCTCTGGCGAATCCACTCTTGTTACTCAGTAAACAGGAAGTTGTAGAAACGTTATCGACCGATGGGTTGTTACCGGGGCAAGTGGGCGATTTTGTAGCACCCTTAAGCGAGTATCAAGTTCGCGCTTTATTAATAGAGAATTTACGCGAACAGGCGAGCCTTAACAATGCACGTCAAGAGGTTCAATCTATGTCGTTTATTAGCTTGCTTAAAGGGGCAACCGATCCTGAATCGCCCTTGGGTCGTGGTATTTTTTCTATGATTAATGCCAGCCATGATTTTTGGCAAGAGGTCGATAAAATATTTATCACCTTAGTGCCAGGTGGTGGGGTATCGGGCATCTTTAAAATGCTCTTAATCTTGACGATCGTCACTCTTCTTGCCTATGCAATAGAATGGTTATGCATAAAACGCTGGAGAAAAACAGCACAGGCGGCTTGTCTAAAGCGTAATCAAGAGGGAGAGAGTAATCAAAGCAGTTATCCTTTTTTACACTTTGCAATCAGCATTGTCGGATTAATCATATTCGCCGTAGCCGGTCATGTGCTGTTAGAAATATTTTCCTCCTTGAGCAATCAAGCGGATTCGATTAATCAACAGCTCGCCGGTGATGGCCAGAAAATACCAGGCTTGATAGTGGTGCTGGTAGAATCCATCGTAGCGCTGCGCTTCTTTACCATACTATTTACCTTAGTCATTGCACCTAGTCCAAAGGGGATGGCACTGATCGATGATAGAATAAACCATAAAATTCTATTTTTGTGCATGGGCAGCTTTACGTTTGTCTATATCCTCGGCACTCGGGTTCTTACTACATTCGTGGTTAACGGATTAGGGCAGGAATATTTTTTACTGGCGATCTTGGTTCTCTTCGGCCTAATCATAAATCCCATTATATTTTGGTTTGTATGGACTCAGCGCCGCGACGTTGACCGCATCATGTTCGGCACCCCTACAACTAACCCTGCTACAGCTGAAACTACCACTGAATCTACTGGTTATGCCTTTGCAACTAGGGCTATGATATGGCCTGCTATGGTGACTTTTGTTATCACTTTGGCATTCTTCAACTGGGTTGTACAAGCGCTAATAGGCAACAAAGAAGCACAGGCAGCGATAGAGTTAGCGTGGTGGATTACCCTCTCTTTCCCCATTATTGATTTGTTAGTCTCCTCTTTGTTACTGCGTTTAGTGTCGCTCTCAATGTTTCAGAACATTAGTTTTCAGCGCCGCAAGCAACGTTTTATTTACGTGACTAGATCACTAGTACGATTGCTGTTGCTGACCATTTTAGTGCTTAGCTTTCTAGATGCATGGGGATTTAATCCCCTGGAAGCCTTAAGTTCAGCTACCGGGATAAATATTTTATCCTCTACGGTAGATATTGGTGCAACAATACTACTTGGATTTATCATTTGGGAAGCCATTCAACTTTGGATGGAGCGTTTGATGCCCGACGAGCCAGAGGAAGATGCCGCGGAGACAGAGGGCGAAGGTGGTGGCGCAGCGGCGACTCGCAGTCAGACGGTACTGCCTCTATTTAAAACCATATTGTTGATCTTGTTATCTGTCATTGTCGTTATGTCAGTACTCTATTCTCTTGGCGTGCAAATAGGACCCTTGCTAGCAGGTGCCAGTGTGGTTGGTATCGCCATTGGCTTTGGCTCGCAGAAACTTGTTCAAGACATTATCTCGGGCATGTTTTTCCTAATCGATGATGCTTTTCGCATCGGTGAGTATGTACATGTCGCTGGCCTAAAAGGCACCATAGAAAAATTATCAATGCGCTCGATGCGTTTACGTCACCACTTAGGGGCGGTGCAAACCGTGCCTTATGGTGAGATTAATACGGTTAAGAATTTAAGCCGTGACTGGGTAATTATGAAGCTAGAATTGCGCCTTCCCTACGATGTAGATATAGAGAAAGTGCGCAAAATAATTAAAAAAGTAGGCCAGAAAATGTTAGAAGATGAAGTCACTGGCCCCTACATGTTACAGCCTTTAAAATCTCAAGGAGTGATGCGGGTTGAAGAGTCTGCGTTGATTTTTCGGATGAAATTTACCGCTAAACCCGGCGAGCAATGGGTGGTGCGCAGAGTGGCTTACACGAATGTGAGGAATGCACTCGCTGAGGCGGGAATAGAATTTGCCCACCGTGAAATTAAAGTTAGGTTACCAGATGATTTGGTGGCATTGCATAAATTAGAATACCAAAGTATGAAAGAAGAGACGGAGATTAAAACTAAGCGTGCTCTAGATCTAGACAGAGGTGTATTGACAGGTGCGGTAAATGCCGCTGCAATGTCTGCTGTTATGAGCTCTGAATTGGCAAAGCAGAACAAGATCGATGATAATGATGTCGGAGACGAATGATTATCTAAGTAAAACTGTGGGTTAGTTTTATATCTGTCGGCGTTTGATGCTTCGGGCGCCGACTTCTTCGACTAAATGATACCGTGCTGTAGATGACAAAAGGTAGATGGCTAAAGGTAAATAGACGTGGTAATTTTGCAACAGCGCTCCACTGGCACTACCCTTCATCTGAGCAGCTTAATGAGTGCCCATCTTGAAACAGCTGTCTACTGCGGTGGTGCCATCTGCTCAATCTGAATAAGACTCGATGTGGTTATTTAGCCTGACTAAACGCCGACAGCGAGTAGCGCTCATCTGGCACCATTGCATCCCCTCGCTACAACTCCGTTTTAAGATAAATACTCTGTAGCTGTTAGCTATCCTACCGATGAAAATATTGAGTGGGCTAGTCGTAGTGTGCCATTGAGATAATATTAGTGTTGCGGTTGTTTTAGCTTCGTCAGTATCGAGGATTCTCTGACGATCAATTTAGGTTTGACTAAGTGATTAGCCACGGGGCGCGTCGGATCTTTTAACTTCTGGATTAAACTGTCGCATGCTAAACGGGCTAGTTGATCCGTATGTGGCCGCAGGCTGCTCAGCGGTGGGCTGACAGTGTCGCAGGCCAGTACATCGTCAAATCCGGTGATAGCAATGTCAACTCCGATCTCTAAGTGGCTGTTGTGCAGACCAAAGGTTACCCCGAAGGCAACGATATCACAGTAGCAGACTATACCCTGCGGAGGGTGCTCTTGATCGATCAATTGCTGCACGGCTTCTGAAGCCGCCTTGCGCGTCACAGCGCAAGGTATTATTTGTATTTTATCGGGATCTATTGCAGCCTTTTCAACAGCGGCTAAAAAACCTTTTTTTCGCTCATGGAAAGCCGCTGAGTCTAAGCGTCCGCCGAGAAAAGCGATGCGTTCAATTCCCTGATCAAGAAGGTGCTGAGTCGCCTCTTGAATACCTAGTTGATAATCTGGAGCGATGTAATCGCATTCTGCCCCGGGTATCGGCTGCATGACACTAACAATGGGTAGTCCGCGGGCAAAGTAAGAGGCAAAATCTTGCTGGGCTGTATTATATGCAGGGCTGATTAGAATGCCCGCCACGCCGTGTTCGCAAAAAGCGCGCAGTACTTTATCTTGTTGTTCTCGGTCTTCTGAAGTGTTGGCCATCATTACCACGTAGCCTGCCTCGCTAAAGTGACGCTCTAGAGCGATGGCCAATTCGGCAAAAAAAGGATTAGTTAAGTCATTAATAATCATACCAATCATTGAGGATGAACGACGCCTAAGGTTGGCGGCACCCTGATTGTACACATAGCCGAGCTGTCGGGCTGCCTTCATCACTTTCTTCTTTGTTTCTGTTCTTAGCTTAGGGCTGTCTTGTAATGCCAGAGAGACAGTAGACTTAGAAACGCCCGCCGCTTTAGCGACGTCGGGGATAGTGATTGAGGGTGGTTTCAAGGCGTGCTCCGGTGAATCAGTTAAAAAATAGCGAATAATAATCACTTGGGCGGCATTAGTGAATAAGATATTGCTAATGAGAATAATTTATTGTAACGTTCTAATTTTATTATAGCAAAAATTAATTATTAATAATTTTCGATGAATGCACTATATTTACATAGTTTAAAGGCATTTCATCTTCCATCAATGGATTAATAAATACTACAGGTATGCAAATGACTCAGTTAAGGTTGGTTAATAATGATAATAAATTGGAACGTTACAATTTATTGTCGACAGGGTTTTCGGATTTTGCATTGAGTGCAGAACTCAATCGAACTGCTTATGCTGCGGCACATATCGTGGTAGATCCGCTGCGCCAAAAAAATCCTTTCAGCGCTGAATCAGCCATCGATTGGGATGCCACCTTGGCTTATCGGCAATATTTGTGGAGCATGGGATTCAAGGTGGCAGAGGCCATGGATACCTCCCAGCGGGGAATGGGCTTAGATTGGCCTATGTCGCGAGAGCTGATTCAACGCTCTGTGGCATTGGCAAAGACTATCCCAGGTGCTGATTTAGCCTGTGGTGCGGGTACCGATCAGCTTTTGGATCTCTCCAGTTTGACTATGGACGATGTGAAAGCCGCCTATATTGAACAGATTGAAGTCGTGGAAGCCGCCGGTGGACGGGTGATATTAATGGCCTCTCGAGCACTGGCAAGTGTGGCTAAAAATAGCGATGACTATATTGCGCTGTATAGCGAGCTTATTCAGAGCTGTCAAAATCCGGTGATATTACACTGGTTGGGTGAGATGTTTGATCCGCAATTGAGCGGCTATTGGGGGAGTAATAACGTTGAGCAAAATATGCAGTGCGTCTTGACCATCATCGCTGAAAATGAGGCGAAGATCGATGGCATTAAAATATCGCTACTTGAAAAAGAATACGAATTTAGCTTGCGCAGAGCACTACCCAAAAGTGTCAAGATGTTTACCGGTGATGATTTTAATTATCCGGAATTGATAGAGGGAGACGGCGAGTATTTTTCTCACGCACTGTTGGGGATTTTTGATCCGATAGCCCCTGTCGCTGCCCGAGCCTTGGAGCAACTGAGCAAAGGTAATAATGAAGGGTACCGTGCATTGATGCAGCCGACGATTGCACTGTCGCGCAAAATTTTTGAGGCACCCACTCAGTACTACAAAGCGGGTGTGGTCTTTTTAGCATGGCTCAACGGTCATCAACAACATTTTTGTATGGCAGCTGGCATCCAATCTGCCAGATCAATATCACACTATTGTGCAGTGTTTCGACTCGCCGATGCCGCGGGCATTTTTAGAGATCCAGATTTGGCCAGTCAGCGGATGGCTTACTGGTTACAGCTGCACGGTATCGATCAATAATATGAGCTATGAGCTATAAGTTATTGGGAGGAGATACAGATATTTATCTCCTCCACTTTTCTTATCTAACCACCGCGATGACTAAATCCATCACATTGGTATTAGTCGGGCCGGTGATAAAGATGTCATCTACTTGGCGTAAATAACTACCGGCATCGGCTCTTTGTAGGTAATCATCTACAAGGGCTGTATCGGTGACAGTGTTACCGTCGATAATGCCCCCGGCCGCATCGGTGGGGCCATCACTGCCATCTGTACCGGCAACGAGTACGCGGATGTGGTCTAGACCTTTGATCTGCTGCGCTAGTAATAGCGCCAAACTTTGATTTCGCCCACCAGAACCTGGCTTGTCAGGCAACTTTACGGTCGGTTCACCCCCCCAAATATAAACGCCGGGAGAGGCTGATTTGAGTGTGTTGGCAATTTTGGGTGCGACTAAAGTAATGTCGTGGTAGAGGTTTTCTTGATTACTTTGCACGGTTAAGCCCAGTGCTCTTGCCTTTTTGGCCACAGCAGTGCGCGCGACGGCGTTGGTCCCGATCAATTGCAAGTCCGCCTGACAACTGCTGCTTTTGATATCACCAATGCCTGAGCCAATGGTCCCTATGTCATCGCCTTCAACGTCTGATATCGCCAGCACTTTTACATACTTGCCTTTGAAAGCCTGCAGTAACTTACCGTCTTTTATCAGTGAGGTCTGTTTACGTCGGGTATTGATCTGCCCAATATTATAGCCATCGGCGAGCATCTTCTTTGTCATTTGCTGCCATTGATCTAGGCTGACATCGTCGGGTAAGTGTTCTGCTATCGAGGATGCACCGCCTGATACCAGCAGCAGTAGCTGGCTGTCTGGCCCTAGCGAGGAGACTAATTGCAACAGTGTTTTGCCCGCGTGCAGTGATTTTTCATCGGGTACTGGGTGTGCCGCTTCGATAATGCTGACACTGGGATCTGCTAGCATCTGTTGATCGCTGTGCTGGTACTTGGTCACTAACAGTGCTGGACAGGGGGAGGCTATACTGGCTAATGCCCCAGCGCACATACCACTAGCTGCTTTGCCGACGGCGATGATCTGATCCGGTTGGAAATTGTCCATCTGACTAAGAGCTTTTTTGGTGGCATTGAAGCCCGCCACCGCTTGAACACCGGCGTTAAACATGTCGATTAAATTATCTTTGCTGTTTTGCATGGCTAAGCCTCAAATTAAAAATGGAGAGTGGTTCTGGGTATCAATGGACTGGCTTATGGATTATTTTTCAAAGGGGCCCAGTAAGCCTAAACGCTGCATCATACTGCAGTATTGATTGGATGCTAACAGCAGTTTTTCTACTTGTTCAGCTGATTGCGGCTCGTTGGTCTGATGCATCTGCTGCCAAAAGTGCGCGATAGTTTGCGAACTTTGCTGCAGTCTTTTTATTTGATTGGGTGTTAGTTCCGTGAAGTTATGGGTCGTTATTTTACCCACTCCAGGCACCGTTTTAGCGCCAGCATCGATAAAGCCGGTGGGTAAATCACCGACCAGGTTGATCACTTGGCGATCTTGGATAACTGCAAAAATTTGATCGACCGCCTGCTTAGCCCCCTCCACCCGAGAGATATGTTCGGTATCGGCGGCGGCGTGGGGTAATAATTCCATTTTCCCGACGTGTTTGGGATAGATGTTTCTATAGTTGACCATAGGGCCCGATAATTCACCGCTGAGTGGGTCTTTAAAGATATCGGCATCGATGGCTGCATAACTAATTTGGCCGCTGCTAAGGGCCTGATCTAAAGCCTGGATGTCAACGACTTCGCCGCGATCATAATTAATTAATACCCCAGACTTATGCATGGCGGCAAAAACGGCGGCATTGATAATGCCCGCATTGCTGAATTGCATGCGTAACTTGTCAAAGGCTCCCAGACCTATGTGTGGGCTGATGACGTCAGCACCCGTGGCGGCGTCTATAATAGACGCTGCGTATTCAAATCCTTCAGATTCTATCCACACTTGGTGTTTCGCACGGGCGTAGATGGCCACTTGCATGCCAAAGGCGGCGCCCAGCTTGGCCATTTCTCGGCCAATGTTGCCGTAGCCGATGATGGCCAGTCGCTTTCCCTCAAGCTTGCTGCAGGGATATTGCGCCAGGTTTTTACCGGTATCGAAGTCACCGGCAACCACCCGCTGATGCATGTCTTGCACCGCTAAGTCAGGCATGACTGTTAACAGTGCTTTAAAGGCGGCTTGAGCGGTTGCTCTTGAATTGTAGCTCGGAGTATTCATCAGGGGGGCGATACCGCCTATGGCGCTGCCTCCGCCCCAGCTGTCGCTGCCCATGTTGCCGGTACCTGCGCCAATGCGCACCCCGCCGAAACGAAATTTAGCCGCGCTCGGTATAAAAGTTGCCGCCGCGATACAGGCATCGTATTGACCTTGGTCAGTCTGGGCTAATAACTCTGGCTCGCGGCTTAATTGTGGTTGGTAAAAAAAGTGAACCTGCTGCGCAGCCAACTGTTGATCCGCGTGATAAGCACCGCGGTGAAATAGCCCCCCGCGTTTGACAATATGTTGCTCTACCTCACTGCAATCGGCTTCGCCTGCGCTATTTAACTGCATGCCTATGAGATCGGTGATGAGGACTTTGTAACAGTTATTGGGGTCGAGTTGCATAGAAACAGAGGCTTGCTGGGTAGTCATAGGGTACCTGTTTATGGTTTAGGGCAATGCGCTGGCGCACACTCTACTGCCAGTATATTGAAGCGGTGAGTGAGCCGGCGGGGTCAGCATAGAATGTTTGTGAATAATAATCTATATATTTGAATTTAAGGCATTATTTAAATAGATAAGCGCAGCATTCAACATTATTGATCAACTATTGAACAGTAGTGGTCGACCCGCGGTCAAATTCTCTGTATACTTCGCGCCTTTTTAGCCGGTCACGGCTATTTGACTTAACTTGGAATATTCCCTTTGATCTCTACCGCAAACATCACCATGCAGTTTGGTGCTAAACCTCTCTTCGAAAATATATCTGCAAAATTTGGCAACGGCAACAAATACGGTCTAATCGGCGCGAATGGCTGTGGTAAATCGACCTTGATGAAAATCATGAGCGGTGAATTAACCCCAACCTCGGGCAATATTTCTATCACGCCCGGCCAGAAATTGGGCACTTTAAGCCAAGATCAGTTTGCCTTTGAAGAGTATTCGGTAATTGATGCGGTGATTATGGGCGACGCAAAACTCTGGGAAATTAAGCAAGAGCGCGAGCGCATTTATGCACTGCCAGAAATGTCAGAGGCAGATGGCATGAAAGTGGGTAATTTAGAAGCTGAATTTGCCGAGATGGATGGTTACACGGCAGAGAGCCGCGCCGGTGAAATACTGTTGCAGGCGGGTATCGCTGAGTCATTGCATTTTGGCTTGATGAGCCAAGTGGCACCGGGTTGGAAGTTGCGGGTATTATTGGCCCAGTCGCTGTTTTCAAACCCTGATATTTTACTGCTCGATGAGCCCACCAACAACTTGGATATCGATACCATTGACTGGCTGGCGCAGGAACTAAACAAGCGCAAGTGCACAATGATTATCATCTCTCACGATAGACACTTTTTGAATTCTGTCTGCACCCATATGGCAGATATTGATTATGGTGAGTTGCGAGTGTACCCGGGTAACTATGAATATTTCCTCGAGGCATCATCGTTAATACGCGATCAGTTACACTCAGAGAACGCCAAAAAGAGTGCGGAAATTGACGAGTTACAGGCATTTGTTAACCGCTTTGGTGCCAATGCTTCCAAGGCGAAGCAAGCCAGTTCGCGCGCTAAGAAAATGGATAAAATTGTCCTCGATGAAGTTAAATCATCGAGCCGTATGACACCGGGCCTCGCTTTTAAACAGCACAAGAAGCTGCATCGTCAGGCATTAATACTAGAGGATGTGGTGCACGGTTTTGACGGCGAAACCCTCTTTAGTGGCTGCAACTTGATCCTTGAGGCCGGTGCTAGATTGGCGGTATTAGGAGAAAACGGCAGCGGAAAAACAACGTTGCTGCGCTGCATGATGGAGCAGCTTGAGGCAAATGGTGGTGTGGTTAAGTGGTCAGAGAATGCGGTAATTGGTTACTGCCCACAAGATAATACGGCTGATTTTGATACTGATTTGAACTTGTTTGATTGGATGTCTCAATGGCGCACCATCAAGCACGACGATCTAAAAGTAAGGGCGATGTTGGGTCGTTTACTGTTTACTGAAAATGACTTTAACAAAAAGGCCAGGGTTTGCTCCGGTGGTGAGAAAAACCGTTTGTTGTACGGCAAGTTGATGATGCAAGATACCAATGTATTAATTATGGATGAGCCAACCAACCACATGGACATGGAGTCCATAGAAGCCCTGAACCAAGCGCTGAAACTCTATGACGGCACGTTAATCTTTGTCAGTCATGACCGTGAATTCGTCTCTTCTTTGGCCACCCGAGTGATCGAGATAAAAGAGCATCAGGTGATTGATTTTCAGGGTACTTACAGCGAGTATTTAGTCCACAGAGAAATGAAGGCAAAAGTGGCCTAGTTTCTCACTTATCGACTTGAGCGGTTGCCTGCAGCCGCTCTATTCAAACTGCAATTTCTATCTGAAATTGATCTTTAACCCCTCTGCCACTCTCTGCTCTAAAACCTTGGCCGCTAATACTTTACTCATTTCAATGGTGAGAGACTTGAGCTGTGTCAGCTGCAAAATTAGTGAAAAATCGGTAAAGTTTGCGTAGCTGACATCTAAGTGCTGTAAATTAGGTAATTGCTTTAACACTGAATAATCGCTAATCGGCATCCAAATTAAATTTAGACTACGCAGATTTTTTAGCGCTGCCAGCGAGGAAATGTTTCGGGCTTTGGTATAACCAAGATTTAAGTGCTGTAGCTTAGTTAAAGTAGCCAGGGGCGCTAGATCGGTGATGTTAGTTGCGTACAATGATAGCGTCAGCAAGTTACTTAGGCCACTTAACGGACCGATATCGATTATCTTGGTGCCTTTTAAATCGAGTCGTTGTAACTCGACTAATTTTGTTAATGGCTCAATGTTCTCAACCTCGGTGTAGTTGAGGGAGAGATATCTAAGTGCGGTCAGTTTCTTTAACAGGCTGATGTCTGCAACTTTAGTGGCATTGGCATTCATTATTTCCAGGGAAGTGAACTCTGTCAATTTCGCGGGGAAGCGTAGCATATTGGGAAATTCATCTAAGCTTAGGTAGTGCATATTTGCATTGATAGCATCCGTTACTTTTTGCACCGCATTCAAGGAGAAAGCCGTTACATTCGCGGATAGCAGCAGCGTGCAGAGTCCAATGCTGAGGAAGTTGATCACGGTAGTGCTCCTTTTAAATTGGCTGTATCTATACTTTTTAGGAGATAGCCGAGAATTAGTCAAGTGCGTGAGTCAAAATAAACAGTGGGGCTAAACTTTTTAACGCTTTGTCGCATTAATGTTTAAGGCAGTAACAGACAAACGCTAATAAAAATAGCGATGGTAGATTCACTGTGATCCGCAGCTAATGACGATCGTTGAAAGCCTGTAGCGCGATTCTTGTTTTTTATATAACCGATAAAAGGTGCAAGGCGGCAGTGGGGGTGCTTGTTAACGGCAAATTAATATCAATCAGCTATTTTTTGGTCCCGTTGATTAAGCTTAAGACTTGGATTTTGCTGCTCAATTCAGCCCGACTTGCGCTGTTTATTCCGGCCAGAGATCCCATTAATAGCGCCTGAGTATAGATTGCAATGATCGCTGATATTTGCGTATCGCTATCAGTCACATGGTTTAAAATTTGCTGGCAGTTCTGCAGACTGAGAGACTCTATCTGGGCGAGTAATTGCAGGGTATCGGGATTGAGTTTATAGGACTCTCCATAATATATTTTATAGAGGGTACGTTCAAAAGGATGATTAATAATTTGCTCGAAGAGCGTATAGAGTTTATCGCAAGCAGAGGCTCGGCTATTGATTATCTGCATTTGACGTTCCTCAATCAATACCAGCTGTCTGCTGATAAGGCTCTGTAAGAGCGCCTGTTTGCTGGGAAAATTATTATACACCGTTGGTTTGGAGACCTGCGCTTTACGCACCACTAAATCAATGGCAGTGCCCTGATAGCCATGTTCGGCGAATAAGTCTTGCGCGGTATCTAATATGAGCTGCTTTTTGGATGGGCGACCTCTCGGCATAACTTTCCCCTTGACCTACGGATAAAAAAAGATTAATTTAACTATACCGTTTAGTTAATAAATAATATAGAGGTTATCATGAGCGATCAGGGGTATTTTGGTCAATACGGCGGGAGCTTTATTCCCGAAATTTTATACTCTTCACAGCAAGAGTTACTCAAGCACTACCGCGAGGCGATGGCTGACCCGAGCTTTATCGCTAAAGTTAAGCAGGAAATGCAGCAGTATTCTGGTCGACCGACGCCGTTGACCTTCTGTGCTAACCTCACCGAGCAAATGGGTGGCGCGCAAATTTATCTCAAGCGTGAAGATCTCAACCACTCTGGCGCACACAAGATGAATAACGTGATCGGTCAGGGGTTGTTGACCAAGCGCATGGGTAAAAAACGAGTAATTGCCGAGACCGGTGCCGGACAACACGGCGTAGCCACTGCCTTAATCAGCGCCAGATTAGGCCTTGAATGTACTATTTATATGGGTGCTCACGATATCGAAAGACAATATCCCAACGTCTTTTGGATGAAACAACTCGGCGCCACTGTTATCCCTGTGACCACAGGGTCGCAGACCCTCACCGATGCCCTCGATGAAGCCCTGCGCGATTGGACCTCAAGTTATGAAGATACCCACTACTTAATCGGCACTAGCTGTGGTTGTGAGCCGTTCCCCGAGATGGTGGCGGGCTTTCAGTCGGTGATCGGCGAAGAAGTTAAAGAGCAGGCCATGGCGCAGTTTGGCGCCATGCCCGATAAAATATATGCCTGTGTCGGCGGCGGCTCAAATGCCTGCGGTATCATGCTGCCATTTGTCGGTACAGAGACAGAGCTAATTGGTATTGAAGCGGGCGGTCGCGGTGATGGCATCGGCGAACATGCCATGCGTTTCAACAATGATCAGGCAAAATTTGGTATCTCCCAGGGTTATGCCACAAAATTTATTCAAGATGATCAGGGGCAGTTAGCGCCGACTCATTCAATCTCTGCGGGGCTAGACTATGTGGGTGTATCACCTATCTTGGCGGATTTGGCAGATCGCGGTTTAGTGCGCATGACCAGTGCTAACGATGAAGAGGTGATCGCCGCGCTTAAAACCATGATTAGAGCCGAGGGTATCATCCCCGCGCTAGAGTCATCCCACGCCATCGCTGGGGGCTTGCGTGAAGCCGCTGAGTTAGATAGTAGCCAGAGAATTGTAATCAATATCTCGGGACGCGGTGATAAAGATATTTTCACTATTGCCAAAGCGTTAGATGACCAGCCGTTTAATGATTTTCTACGTAGCTATTTAGCCCAGGGGAAATAACATGACTTTACTCGCAGAATTTGTAAAAGAGCAGCGTCAAACTAAGTCGATCTTACTGATGACCCATGTTATTTACGGTTATCCTAGTATTGATGAAAGTTTGCAGATGATGAAAACCCTATTGGATAAGGGCGCCGCCATTTTAGAAGTGCAGTTCCCCTTTTCGGATCCCGTCGCAGACGGGCCGGTGATAACCAAAGCCTGCCATATAGCCTTGCAAAGCAAGCCGAAGTTAAAGCAGTGTATAACCGATATAGCCGCTTTAGCCAAAGATTATCCCAATGCGAGAGTATTGCTGATGAGCTATTTAAATCCCTTGGTGCAATACGGTTTTGAACAGTTAGCGAGTGATATGTCGGGAAAAATTGCCGGTATCGTGATTCCCGATTTACCCATCGATCATCATAAAATGGCGGCGCCATTAGTGGCGGCCAACGTGGATCCAATCTGGTTGATTATTCCCGGTATGGAAAAATCGAGAATTCAATTAGTCAGTGAACATGCTCAGGGGCTGCTTTATTGTGTGAGTCGTAAAGGGGTCACCGGACAGGGATCTGATAGCCAGAGCGCCCATGATGAATTGCAGCGCTATCTAGGTGAGATAAACCAGTACACCGATGTACCACTGGCACTGGGCTTTGGTATTGCCAGTGCCCAAGATGTTGAAGGTATTGTCGGTTTAGTGGATGTGGCGGTGGTTGGTAGTGCCTTTTTACGCGCTTTTCAACATGGCGGCATGGCTGAGTTTGCAGAGAAAGCAGATGAGCTATTGAGTGTGAAATAAAGCGCTTTGCGCTAAAAAAAGTAGTGAGTTGCGAGTTGGTAAATCAAATGATTGATAGCCCGCAACTCATTTCATATGCAGTTTCGACTGGGTCGAATTACCTCTTATGGATGGGCTAAAGCTACCCCATAATACTATCGCCCTTAGCTCTTGTAGGCATAAAAAACGGAACCAAAGAGGCTCCATAGTACTGCCGGCAGGGATGTTGGTTGTTAAATTTGTCGTGAACAAAAACTGCCCTAGCAGCGCCAAAGCACCTACAGGGAGGTAAGTACTGAGTTTTTGGCGGGTACAAAAAATATTGACAGTAGATCCTGTACAAAAACTTCTATGACATCCATATCACCGCGTTATACCTTACTCATGTACATAAAACCCTCAACTGTACTGCTGAAAGCTTCCATGGAAATTCACTAAATCAACGACCGCTCAGATGCGCCATCTCGGTAAAATTAAGAAGGGATAGGATTAAAAAGAATGATTAAAGTATATTAAAAATATTAAAAAGGGACAGTATTAAAAAGGGACACCCTGAAATTAATTGATCAAATAACAACCAAAGAGTAAGCTGTTAGTTACTTTTAAATGACAGTCAGAGAAAGTAGTCCTGAGCAGGAGTTTGTTATATGACCCGTGCCCGTGAACAGCAAATTTGCTGTGAAGATACCCCGTATTACCACTGCATATCACGTGTGGTTAGAAAAGCATTCCTCTGTGGCTATGACCGAACTAGCCAGCAAAACTACGAGCACCGTAGGCAATGGGTTATAGATCGATTGGCTGTACTCTCTGAAGTATTCTGCATTGATATTTGCGCCTATGCAATTATGTCAAATCACTATCATTTGGTGCTTTATATAAATAAAGAGCAGGTTGATGGGCTAACGGATGTAGAGGTGGTAGAGCGATGGCGAAAAATATATAACGGGCCAGATGTAATACAGCGATTTATTGATGGTGAAAAATTGTCATCAGAACTTCTTACTTTAGTGAAAGAAACCATCGATAAATGGCGTAATCGCTTGGAAGATATTAGCTGGTTCATGCGTTGTTTGAACGAGCATATTGCAAGGAAAGCTAATTTCGAAGACAATTGCAAAGGGCGCTTTTGGGAAGGGAGATTCAAAAGCCAAGCGCTGTTGGACCAACAAGCACTGTTAACTTGCATGACCTATGTAGAATTAAACCCTATTCGTGCCAAAATCGCAGAAACTCCTGAAGGGTCTGAGTTCACTTCAATAAAACAAAGAGTTGAAGAGTCTTCTCAAAAACAGCAGGGTAAATCTGCACAAGAAACCAAACGAATAGCACTGAAAGCGTTTGTCGATAAGACAAAGCCCGTAAATCACTGCATCCCTTATAGCTATCAAGAGTATTTAGCGTTAGTCGATTGGTCAGGGCGAATTATTAAAGCGCATAAGCGTGGTGCTATCCATGAAGACTTACCGCCAATTTTGTTGCGTTTAAATATAGACCCAGAATATTGGATTAAAACAATGTCACCTAAGGGCTGCCATCATTTTAGTCACGCACTTGGCTGTAAATCTATCCTTATGTCCTATGCTAAAAAACTTCATATCAATTGGATAAAGGGTATCGGATTGTGTTCTAAATTATTCCCAACCTAATGAACTAATTACACTTTAAGGATGCTGATAGGTATAAATTAGTGCGTTTTAATTTTAGGTAATCAAGGTTTAATATAAATTTAAGCGCTAATCTGCAGTGAATATCTGACAGCAGCAAAACGTAAAGGACTAAATTCAATATCTTTGTATATTGTCTAAAATCAGGATGTCCCTTTTTGAGATTTTTCCCTTATTGAGATGTTGAGATGTCTCCCTTATTGAGTCCACAATTTGGTGAGACCGTATACTCATAATATAGGGCTATCACCGAATGCAAAGGAAGAATTTTATTGGGGGACTTCGTATAGGTTGGCCAAAAAAAGTTGACCACTACCAATTGAAACTTCTAATAGAAATTGAGCAAGTCAGTTAATCTCGTTATCTCGGGCAATTATGCGCAGACGGCTATCTACTTCTGAGCGATCAATGTAATAGCCTCGTAAGTGCCGTTTACCGCTACTGGGGTCAAAGGCATTGCGACCGTGCAGTACCCGACGGTTATCAAAGATCATCATTTCGCCCGCCTGTAATTTCAGTTCTAAGCAGTATTTGGGGTGGCGAACTCGACTGATTAATTCGCGATAGGCACGATAATATTCCAGTCCATTAGCGGCGATAAAATCGGGACCAGCAGCTAAGTGGGCATTAAAGATGAAACTGTTAATTTGCTGCTGTTCATTCAGGCCTATAATCGGGTGGCGAAATCGTATATCAACGCTGTTATCGTGAAAGCGAAATGGCATGCTCTGCGAGCTGAGTAAATTAAACAATGCTGTCGCCTGCTCGCGCATCTCTTCGACAATAGCAAAGCCGTCGGCCAATATAGATTCGCCCCCTTGCGCTGCATTAGTGATGCAGTGTAAAAACTGATAACCGGGAGGGAGCTCCTGGTTGGGCAAGTCAGTATGCAAAGGTAAGGCGACGCTGGTATAAGCTAAATTATTAGGCTCGGCTTTATTGATAACCTCGAACATCACACCAAAGTTAGTCTCGCGTTTAAAGCCTATCAAATCGGCGAATTTCTCCCCGCCTTGCTCCCCCTCTAGTCCTGTAACAATCACTAAGCCATAGCGTTTCAGATCTTGCAGTAACGGAGCCATTGCTAAAGGTTGCTGCATTTGCTCAGCCAGATATCTCGGGGGAATAAAGTCGCCTTGCCAGCTTTGATAATCTACTTGAGCCGCATCTGCTAAGGCGCAGTCCTGACGGTAATCGAATAATAGCTGCGATGAAAACACCGAGCTTTGTGTTTCTCTGGGCCACTGCAATTCTACGCCTCGGGTGGTCAGTCGTACCTGCCTAGGTTGAATATCGAAAGGGACGCTGGTTAAATCAAAAATGCGCTCTTTGGTCTGTGGGTGAAACCCCAGCGGGTCGATATCACGCAGCCAGATAAAAGGGTATTGAGAAGTGATGTGGTCACTCCAGTGCAGTTCTAAAGCAGCAGCAGAGGTGGATATGGAAATTATATGCATAATATAAGGTACTCACTGATAGGTCTTCTATAGCGTATTAGGTAGTGGCAAGTGCGCGCGCCACCCAGCGGGTAATTGACAGCTAGGCCCTGCGTGTTTTCAAGTAGCGCACAAGTGGCGAAAGAGAGCCGCAGCATCTAAAGCTTAAGTTTTTCGTGGCGTAAAAAGCGCTGCGTTTAGCTGCTCAGTAAAACCTATGCCTGTTACTCAAGAGTGGTCACTCAAGAGCGTAAGGATCAAGACTAACCGGGCGTGGTTAGAGGGGAGGGGGGTGGCCACCAATCCTGGCGTTTAATATAAGTAGGCAGTCTGTTCATGTTGGTGTTTTCTGGCTCAAATCAGTGGCTGCTAGAAGAAATCCGGCACAGGGGGGATGCGCTTTGATATCCCGCTGTTTTTTGACCGGGCTTGCATTAAAAATTAAAATTACCCGATTTGAAAAAAAATGCAATGACTAAAACCGCCAAGAGATTTGGATTTATACTGTTTTAGGTAGATCCAAGGATGTTTTTTTAGTTGAAGAGGCAGGAATATGGGACCAGAGAAATAGGCTACAGTCTCTATTTTACAGGGCAATTTACAGACAAGCCAACTGATAATATTAGTGTTAATGATTACTGTAGATAAGAATATGGGAGTCCATGATGACTGACGACACAGCTACCAACCCCCTTGGTATTACTGCCTTAGGTATCTACATAAATGCAACAGCGTGACGACAGGCTGACTTTATGCGTTGCGTAAAGTCCAAGTACTGATATGCCTGTCGTCGTCGCGTAGTGGCAATACCAAAGCCAAAGCCAAAGCATAAGTGGTTCAATAAACCTTTAATATCTCCCCAGTATTGATGCCCAGTACAGATCGCAGATAAGCTTGGGCAACCTTCTTAGCGCTCACCGGAACAAAACCAGGGAAATAATCGCTATACAGATCCATCGATTCTTCTAACACCGTAGGACACACGCAATTAATACGTATCTTGTTAGCCATTACGGGTGCGACACTTGTCACAAAACCATGCAGAGCGGCATTGACGGTGCCGGCACTTACCCCTGTAACAATATTCTCCTCAGCGAGGATTCCTGAGGTTAAGGTGATAGAGGCGTCAGCGGCTAAATAATCGCTGGCGATTCTCACCAGGTTTATCTGTCCCATCAGCTTGTTGGTGAGTCCTAGTTGCCAATCTTGATCATCGAGCTGAGCAAACGTTTTAAAAGCGACGCTGCCTGCAGCGCAAATAAGTGCGTCTATTGCGCCGTGTTGCTCATATATGGCTTTGAGAGCTTTTTTAATGCTGCAAGGGTCTGCGATATCTAAGTGATAATCACCGCTGTTTCGGCCCAAGGTTATTAGTTGATGTTGGGCTGCCAATGCTGTGGCTACGGCGCTGCCTATGGTGCCGCTTGCGCCGATAATGACAATTTTCATGAGTATTTTCCTCGATTGATTATAGTTAGCTGTGATTATAAATAGCTTTAAAGAAGAGAAAAACCGTACATAATAAACCCATTGTTGTTAAATTAGGGTTAATAGACGTTAACTAGCTACAAGCTAAATTGTGAGGGGCTTAAATGAATTTGTCTTACTTAGAGAGTTACGCGGCGGTGATTAGCGAGGGCAGTTTCTCGGCGGCTGCTGAGCATTTACAAGTATCCAAAGGATTGATTAGTCGCCATGTACAAAAGCTAGAAAAAGAGTTGGGGGTGCTGTTGCTGCATCGTACTACGCGAGTGATTCGCATGAGTGAAGCGGGGCAGAAATTGTATCGAGAGTCACAAAAGATTTTCTCTCTGGCGCATCAGGTACAGCGCGATATCGTGGACATGGCCCAAGAAGTTAGTGGCTTGTTGAGGTTTACCGCACCGATCTCGATCGGTGACAGGATCATTGTCGATTTACTGCCAAAATACCGAGCACTTTGCCCAGAGGTGATGCTCGAGTTAAATTTTTCTAACCGAGAATACGATTTGGCCAGTGGCGAGAATGATATTGCACTGCGCGCCTTTGCCTCACTTCCTGAGTTGGTGGTGGCCAAGCCACTGGGTAGGGTGCGCAATGTGCTGGTTGCCAGTGAACAGTATTTGGCCAGATACCCGTTATTAACGGCAATGCATCAGTTACACAAACATAATTGTATTCTGAATAGTCACCAGCAGGAGTGGAATCTCTGGCAGTACGCCGCGCAATCAACAGTGGTTATCAGTGCAGAGCCCACCGAAATAGCAGTGAGCGGTAATATCGCCACCAGTAAATATGCTAGTGCCAAGATACTGGCATTACAGGGGGAGGGCATTGCCAACTTGCCCTGGTACAGCGTAGACAAACTGGTAAAAAGTGGCGAACTTACAGTAGTGCTGCCAGAATATCACTTTTATTTTCACCAGATGGCGGTGATTCATGCAGCGCAGCGAGTGCTGCCGAAAAAGCTGCGAATATTCAAAGCGCTGCTTGTGGAATGGTTTGTTGAGCATCCAGAGTATCTAGAATAATAAGCACTTAATTCTCTGAGGAGAGTGCTTAAAGGTCGCTATTTATCAAACCCGGGCCATACTAGCGCATGATCAGAGGGTTATTCCATGGCTCTGATGTCATCGTCTATTTCAGTCGCAGTGACTTTTTGGTACAAGTTGGTGGTCGCCTGTCGCGCATCGATGGACAGACCGCGCTTGGCTTTATCGGCAAAGGCTCTAAAGCGATAGTCAAATTAGCTGTAACTTTGCTTAGCTCCTGAATGATGTAGGAGGTCTTATAGCCCCAGCCCAACAATGTACTCAGCCATGTTCTGCCAATGGTTGGAAACTCACCTGTCGGTTTTTAAGCGGCGCTTACAATTGGGCATCGCCGATACCTTGTGTTGAGATATTTAGTTAACCACCGCTATCAGCTGCTACAAATCTTCATCGAAATTCTACTTGGCGGGTAATTTAGTTTGCTGGGCAGTTCTCGTTCAGTTTATCTAGCCCATCCATTTGTTGTGGGGCCCTAGCTGCCAATCTTAATCATTGGGCTGAGTAAAAGCTTTTTAAGCAACGCATGACCTGCCTCGTTGGAATCTATAAGTCGATGGCAGAACTCGGAGAATTCAAAGAGCATAATCAATGGGAATAATAGTCAAAAAAAATCCCAAACCGGAGTTTGGGATTATCGAAGATAATTCAGCCGCTATTTGCGGCTAGAAAACCGAGATTGAATGTTAACTCATATCTTTTTGACGTTGCTCTTCAAGCTGACGACGTTTGATTTCGCGAGGGTCATTTGCCGCTCTGGTACGACGGCGAGTTTCTCTGGCAGGTTTAGCCTCGGTCTCAGCGCTCTGGATCGTACTGGTTTCAGCATCGTCAGCACTTGTGGCTGGTTCAAAATTCAATTCTGACTGTGCAGTTGTTTCAACCTCAGGGGTTGTTGAACTTGCCGTTTGCTGAGCATCAGTCGCCTCAGTTGGAGCTGTTTCACTCGTCGCGGTGTCAGTATCAGTATTTTGCTCTTCACTAGGGGAAGCAGTGCTTTCATCTAGTTCAGTGCTGGCTGTCGCTGTTTGCGGTTGAGTTTCTTCGCTAACCTCAACGTCCACTGCTGCGCTTTCGCTGTTGGTTACTTCGCTAACCTCAACGTCCGCCGCTGTGCTTTCGCTGTTAGTTTCTTCAACCTCAACGACTGCCTCAGTACTCTCACTGTGGCTGTCTTCATTCGCCTCAGCGACATCTTCAGTTTGCGCTGGCGCTTCTACAGGGGACTCTATAACTTGTTCAGCAGTAGTGTCATTAGACTCTATGCTTGATTCACTTGAAATAGGGTCTTTCTCTGCAGTTGTGTCTGTATTGACAATTTCAGCTTTAGCTTCATTTTCAATGACAGAGTCTATCGCTGCTTCCTGTTTTTGCGCTGGAGTATCTTTGGCCAAATTACTATTAGCAATTGCGGCGGCTAGTTCAGCAGAAGCTTGGGCAAATTGCTCTGAGTTCTCGCTAGATGGAGTCACAGCTATTGGTGGTTCACTCTTTAGCGGGCTTGGCGCTGTAGTGGGGTTTCCATTCAACGCATCTGAGTTAGCTACCAAGTTTCGATTAGCTTTGCGAGAGCTGTTTCTGCGACGTTTACCACGACCTGCAGGTGCCTCTGTATACTCTTTGTTATCTACTTCGGTACTTGATTGACGTTCAGGTCTGCTTTTTTTAGTGTCATTGTTCTTGCGATTTCGACGACGGCTAGGTTTGTTATCATCCTGAGACTTCTTCTCGGGAATGATCGGCGTTTCTTGTGAATCTACCGTGATGACTTCATCCTGACGACCGTTACGGCGCTTGTCGCTATCTTTCTCGGGCCGGGTACTACGGCGAGAGTTTTTGTTCTGCCTAGTGCGCTGGCTGCTGCTCTCGCGACGCTTGCGTTGCGAGCTGGTCTTTTTCGGGAAATCAGCTTTCTTCTGCTTATCTGTTTGCTCATTGTCGAATAAGCTACCTAGTCCAATAAAGGTCAATAGCTGTTGCATGATGCCCTTTTTTGCCTTGCTACTGGTATTACTGGTACTGCTTGTAACAGTGGTACTGCTAGGTGTAGAGGTTGGCTTAATGCTAGGCGTGGCAGCTTGCTCTGGTTGAGGGCTAACCTCTGGCGCGGGTGTTCTAGGAGAGACCGACTGCACCGCTGCTGTCTCGCGTTTTACTTGCTGTTCTGTTTTGTTTTGCTGAACCTGCTCAGGAGAGTCAGGTGTTGGCTGCATGCTGTAGCTAGTATCAATGGCCGTTGGATCGCTGTGGTCATCGCGAAGTCTTAATACTTCGTAGTGCGGCGTCTCCATGTTCGGATTGGGGATGATAACAATACGAACTTTCTGGCGTACTTCTATCTCGTTGACGATACCGCGCTTTTCGTTCAATAGGTAAGTGGCGACATCGACAGGTAAAATTGCTCTAATTTGCGAGGTGCGATCTTTAGCTGACTCCTCTTCAATCAGGCGCATAATTGACAATGCAATCGATTCAGTATCTCTGATAGATCCTTGACCGCTGCAGCGTGGGCATACGATGCCTCTTGATTCGGTCAGTGATGGACGCAATCTCTGGCGTGACATCTCCAGCAAACCAAATCGAGAAATACGACCCATTTGCACTCTAGCGCGATCTAACTTTAGAGAATCTTTAAGGCGATCTTCCACTGCTCTCTGATGCTTAATCGGTGTCATATCAATGAAATCGATGACAATTAAGCCGCCAATATCACGCAGGCGAAGTTGACGAGCAATTTCTTCTGCCGCTTCTAAATTGGTGTTTAAAGCCGTCTCTTCGATATCGCTGCCACGGGTTGCTTTTGCAGAGTTAATGTCGATAGAGACCAATGCCTCGGTAGGATCGATAACAATTGATCCACCAGATGGCAGCTTAACTTCTCGCTCGAAAGCCGTTTCAATTTGCGACTCGATTTGAAAACGATTAAAAAGAGGCACGTCTTCATTATAGAGTTTAAGTTTGTTTTCGTAAGTCGGCATCACTTGTTGAACGAAGGTTAACGCCTCATTAAACGCCTTGTCGGTATCAATTAATACTTCGCCGATGTCAGCACGTAAATAATCGCGAATGGCACGGATAATTACATTGCTCTCTTGGTATATCAAGAAAGGCGAAGGCTTTTTACCACTTTGTTTAATCGCATCCCACAAGGTGCTTAGGTAATCTAAATCCCACTGTAGATCTTGCCCAGAGCGTCCAACTCCGGCGGTGCGGACAATGATGCCCATACGATCAGGTACTGTAACGCTATCGAGTGCCGCTTTTAAATTAGTGCGATCTTCGCCTTCAATGCGCCGTGAAATTCCACCCGCTCTTGGGTTGTTCGGCATTAATACTAAATAACGTCCGGCAAGGGAGATAAAAGTAGTAAGCGCTGCACCTTTATTGCCTCGCTCTTCTTTATCTACCTGTACGATTACTTCTGTTCCCTCTTTAACAACATCTCTGATGTTTGGGCGTCCTCCTTTAGACGGGGACTTAAAAAAGTACTCGCGGGAGATTTCTTTGAGGGGTAAAAAACCATGACGATCGGCGCCATAGTCAACAAAGGCGGCTTCTAAACTAGGTTCTACCCTAGTGATTTTTCCCTTGTATATGTTAGATTTTTTTTGTTCTCTATTGCTGGATTCTATGTCTAAGTCATACAGCTTTTGCCCATCTACTAGGGCGACACGCAACTCTTCTTTTTGGGTTGCGTTGATTAACATTCTCTTCATTTTGCACTCTCTGTGGTGGAGCGCTCAATAACCGTTTTAAATAACAAATTGTGTGAGATAGCAGTCGTAGACTTATGACATCTACAGCCGAGTACTGTGCAAATTTATTTTTCGCCATCAATTATCAAGGGCTCGTAAATGAATAAAAACACAGTGAAAACAAGTATATGCATACTAAAATAGAGCCTATAGACGACGCTTATAAGGAGCGGTGGAGTCAAGGGTGCCCAATACAGGCCCTCTTAACTTCGATCTCAACTATATACTGGTCTTCTCTAGCGGCTATACACATAATACTGTAGCGGAATCAATTGCCTATATTTTTGTTTAAATTCGCTGTTACTGGTTTAGCAATAAACCAGGTTCCGGGCAAAAGCACATCTCTACAGTATAAAAATAACTTGTTTTAGGGTGTTTCTATTCAAACATTAAACATTATCTACGTTTACATGAGGTTCTGTGACAGTGTCGATCTCTAGTGTAAGTCGTGTCTATCAACAGGACGCTATCATGAAGTAATGTAGATAATGTATCTTTAAATAATTTATTGTGTCGCCCTCTGCAGAGCAAAACAATGCTGTTTTGTTTTAACCGACTGTCTACGCTAATTGCGTCGCTTATAATAGGCAACTTTAAAAATTGCCATTAGATAAGATTAAGGACGGTTAAAAATGCTGACCGGCATGATTTAGTTTACAGCTTTGGTTAAATCGCTGTAAAAAATGCGAAATATATAATAAATACAGAAAAATGTTCTATAAAATGTCTTTATCGCATTTAGCTAAAGCATTACCTGCCAAGCAACGGTAGAATACCAGTTAATGTTTCTAGCATCAATTATGGACTGTCTTTTTATTAAAATATGTCAAGCAAAAAAAAATTAGTATCCGCGAGGGTGAAGCGGGTCAAGAAATCACCTCTGCCATTCAAGGCAAAAATCGCCAATGTGAGTAACAAACCAGCAACAGTAGCTGATGCTCCCCAAAGTGAGCCATCTCCAGCTGTAAAAGTGCGTTATATTGCTGTCACTGAAGATCAAGAAGGCCAGCGTATCGATAATTTTTTACGTACGGCACTTAAAGGAGTACCTAAATCCATGATCTACCGCATCGTCCGCAAGGGTGAAGTGCGGGTTAATAAAGGTCGAGTAAAACCAGATACTAAGTTAAAAGCCGGTGATATGGTGAGAATCCCTCCGGTGCGAACTGCTCAACCGGGAGAGACAGTACGTGTTAGTAAAGCGCTGTTAGAGAAGTTAGAGGCGTCTATACTCTATGAGTCCGATGCCTTGATTGTCATTAACAAACCTTCAGGTTTGGCGGTGCACGGTGGTAGTGGTATCCAATTGGGGTTGATAGAGGCGATGCGTCAAATGCGCCCTGACTGTAGTTTTCTCGAATTAGTGCATCGCTTGGATAGAGATACTTCTGGCTGCATCATGGTGGCGAAAAAACGCAGTATGTTACGTCATCTCCATGAGGCGCTGCGTCAGGGCCGCGGTATCTCTAAAATATATCATGCACTGGTTATAGGGCGTTGGGATGCAACGACACAAAAGATCGATGCTCCACTGAGAAAAAATGAACTAGTATCAGGAGAGCGGATCGTAAAGGTCCAGCCAGACGGTAAAGCTTCTATTACTATGTTTAAGGTAATACGTCGTTTTGCCAATGTCGCAACTTTAGTTGAAGCTAAACCGATTACTGGCCGAACCCATCAAATTAGAGTACACGCTCAATTTGCGGGTCATCCGATCATAGGGGATGAAAAATACGGCGTAGAGTCTGTTAACAATGAGATGCAAGCTCAGGGCATAAGGCGGCTATTTTTACACGCAGCAGCTTTGACGGTGACCTTAGAAGATGGTGAAAAGCTGCATTTTAAGGCACCCCTGGAAAATAATTTAAGCGTTGCGGTTGATCGATTAGCAGCTCAACACAATCAGTATGACCAAAGGTTTTAATAGATGAAACAAGAGCTCGTATTCGCCAGTGCAGAAAGTATTTTAATGCGCGGTGAGCAACCGACCATTGATAAAATAATGAAGTCGACAGGACTAGAAGTCGATGACGTTGAGTATGAATTGCAAAAGTGGTGGCGTAATGTCCCGGCAATTATTAGCTTCAATGATAACGCTATTTCTGTTCCAGGATTGCCTGAATCTCTCGGCAGTGCCTTTGGCCGAATTTGGAAACAGGCTGTCGAAGAGGCTGAAACTCGTCTGCGTGCCGATTCTAGAACGCTGAATCATGCCAATGAAGAAGTGCGCAAGCTCTCGGAAGATACTTTAAAGGAAAGCCATAATAAGCGTAGTCAATTGGAAGTCCAAGTGCGCGAGTTCAAATCCAAGGTAGAAGATTTTCAGGTGCACAATCGCTCTTTGGAGGCGGAGTTAACGGTGGTAAAAAGCGCCTTAGTCTCTGAGGCTACCAGTCGTAAAAAGGAAGAGCATCTACGCGCTAAGCTAGAAAATGATTTGGTGCACCTACGTAAGGCGCATGAAGACTCCAAGCGAACATTTGAGCAGCGTTTAAAAGAAGACCAACGTCACGCGTTAGATCAAATTAGTAAATCAGAAGCTGATGCGCGCTATTACCGTACCGCTTCGGAAAAGTTGCGCGATGACGCGGGAGCGAAAGAGACCACTCTCACTAAAAAAGCGCATGATTTGCAATCCGAAATCGCCCGCCATGAAGTGCGTATCGATACGCAATTTACGCTGATTCGCTCTCAGGAAGAGGAGCTTAAAGAATTGAAGCAACTGAGTATGCTTAGGGCTCGGGAAATGGCCACCAATACCTCGCAATTGCTGGCAGAAACCAATAAGGCTAAACGTCTTGAGCAAAAGCGTAAAGAGCTAGACGCAGAGACGAAGCGGCTTAATCAAAAGGGTCTTAACTCTGCCACAGAGTGGGGCCGTCGAGAAAATTTATTGAGGGGTGAGTTGCGCTCTAATCAAGAAGAGTTACAGCGAGCGCAGTTAAAAGTTGTCAATTTAGAGAAACGGAGTATTTCTCAAGATGAGGAAATTCGTCGAGTAAAGTCGAATTTATAGTGAGAAAATCCAACCATGTTGGTCGGGTGATGGCTTAAAAAGAGCAAGTTTTGCAGTGCCCGCTAGCGGTGGCTAAAGACTGACGTTATTTTCCAGCCAGTTACCTGGCGATCATCATATTGACTGACGTTAGACCATAAATCAGTTTGCCTTATTGAGGACAGTTACATCATGAAATTGCAGCAGCTAAAATACATCCTAGAAGTTGCAAAACACGATTTAAATGTATCGGCCACGGCGCTGAGTTTATATACCTCTCAACCGGGAATAAGCAAGCAGATACGCCTTTTAGAGGATGAATTGGGTGTTGAAGTTTTTGCTAGAAGTGGCAAGCACTTAACTAGAATCACCCCCGCGGGTGAAGCTATTTTAGAAATTGCCGGTGATATTCTACACAAAGTAGAGAGTATTAAGAGAATTTCCCAAGAATTTTCTGATGAGCGCATTGGTAGTTTATCCATTGCCACCACACATACCCAAGCGCTGTATGCGCTCCCCCCGGCGATCACGCAATTTATCAAGAGTTACCCGGATGTATCACTTCATATGCAGCAGGGTACTCCCATGCAAATAGCGGAAATGGCTGCCAGCGGAAAAGTTGACTTTGCGATCGCCACTGAAGCTATCAGTCATTTCAATGATTTAATTATGATGCCTTGCTACCGTTGGAATCGCTCGGTGGTGGTGCCTAAAGATCATCCACTGACACAACTATCCAGCTTGACCCTTAAAGATATCGCCGCGCATCCGATTGTGACCTATGTGTTTGGTTTCACTGGTCGATCCAAGCTTGATGATGCCTTTAAACAGCAGGGACTAGAGCCTAAAGTAGTTTTTACCGCCGTCGATTCTGATGTTATTAAAGCTTATGTGCGCCTAAACCTAGGGGTGGGGATTATTGCCAGTATGGCTTACGACAAGGAAGTCGATACCGACTTAGTGGCCTTGGATGCAAGTCATTTATTCGAATCAAGTACCACCCAGCTCGGCTTTCGCAAAGGAACCTTTTTACGGGGTTATATGTATGAGTTTATTCATTTATTTGCACCGCATCTGACCCCAGAAGTGGTTAAAGCGGTAATGGCCTGTGATAATCGCCGGCAAATTGATGAGATTTTCTCTGATCAACAGTTACCCACTATGAACTGATCTTGCCGTATCGCCAATGGCTGATACGGCACTTTCAAAACGGGACTAAATTCAACCGGTATGATAATACTCTTTTATTTTTGAGAGAGTGGAGTCAACATCCTCGCGACTAATATCCAAGTGCAGCACTATTCGACACACTTGACTATCGCCGATGCAGATCGCCGATTTTAGTAGGTGTTTCGCTAGCGATTGCTCAGTCGTTTTACCTGCTGCCAGGGGAAAGGTAACAAATAACATGTTGGTTTCAACGGATGCTAGGTCAATTTCAATTGGTTCAATGTTACTCAACTGACCGGCAAAATAACTGGCTAGATCATGATCTTGTTGCAGCCGCTGGACATTGTTATCCAGTGCGTAAATGCCCGCTGCTGCAATAATCCCCGCTTGACGCATGCCACCGCCCAACATTTTTCGCAGCCGACTAGCTCGTTTAATAAATGCTTTGGTGCCACTGAGTACCGATCCTGCCGGTGCACCCAATCCCTTAGATAAACACAGTGATACAGAATCGAAAGGACGTGTCAGCTCAGCGGGTGACAGACCTGATTTAATCGCCGCATGCATAATTCTAGCGCCGTCTAAGTGAGTTATCAGCCCTCTAGTAGCAGCCAATGCAGCAATGGCTTCTAGTTCTGCCTGATCTTGAACAAACCCCGATACTGTGTTTTCCAGACAGATTAATTTACTGGGGGCAAAGTGGCTATCATCTGGGCGAATCGCAGCGGCTATTTGTTCTGCTTTGATATAACCTTTGGTGTGGGTGGTTAGGCTCTGCATGACTATACCACCTAGGGCTGAAGCACCACCCGCCTCATGGGAGAAAATATGATTTTGATCTCCAAGAATCACCTCTTCACCGCGTTGGCAATGAGCCAGTAAAGCCAGTAAATTACTCATTGTGCCAGAGGGGACAAATAGACTCGCTTCTTTATTCAGGAGGTTGGCTACTTTTAGTTGTAGCTGATTGACGCTCGGGTCCTCTGCATAAACATCGTCACCGACAGCCGCCTCACACATATAGGCTCTCATTTCCCGGCTAGGTTTAGTGACAGTATCACTGCGAAAGTCGATCTTTGGGGTGATATCTAAATGTTGTCCAGCACTAGGGTAGCTTTTATTCATGGTGTGAGTGTCTCGAATAAAGAAGATAATTAAAAACTACTTTTAGCATAAATCATTCTGCAATAGCAGGAATTAACCATAAAGATCGGTGTTTATCTGAATTTTACGGATAGCGGCGGATTATAGTTGGCTGCTTTAGAAATAATTAGTTATGTTAGAGTGAAATAGTAGCGAGTAGGAAGTGCCATGTTAGATTTATTACCCGAAATATGTGACCAACACGCAGGTAGTGTCAAAGTGCTTGCGCCATCACTGCTGAATTTTGGTGGACGCAAGACCTTTTATGGAAAGATAGTGACCCTAAAGGCTTTCGAAGACAATTCAAAAATTCGTGAACAAGTAGCTCTTGATGGCAGGGGCAAAGTATTAGTGGTCGACGGTGGAGGCTCAATGCGCCACGCTATGTTGGGCGATATGTTAGCGCAAAAAGCCTCTGATAATGGCTGGAGTGGCCTTATTATTTACGGTTGTGTGCGCGACGTCAATGCGCTGGCTAACATTGATTTGGGGGTGCAGGCGCTCGGGGCTCATCCTTTAAAAACGCAGAAACGCGGCTTGGGAGATCTCGAAGTGCCAGTGTGCTTTGGCGGAGTGTCCTTTCATCCAGGTGAATACGTTTATGCGGACAATAATGGGGTGTTAGTCAGCGAAAAGCCACTAGATTTAGTGGCTTTAGGCTGGCTTGAGAGCAATACTGAATAAGTGTGTTGCTATTAGAGGAAATCTTCGCAGCTGTGGCGTTCGCGCATTTGTAACTCTTTATCTCCCCAGACTTTATTAACCCGAGAGCTTCTTATTACGGCGGGTCGCTGCTGGAATTTCTCGGCCCAGCGGACAATGTTGCGGTAGCTTTTAACATCTAAAAAAGTTGGTGCGTTATATTGTTCACCAATGACCAATGACCAAAGAGCCGTACCAAGGGTAAATGGCAATGTCGGCGATGCTGTAGTGATCGCCACACATATAATCTCGCTCAGCCAAATTTTTAACGAGAACATCATAAATCTCAAATACTGGGAAATGGGGATGTGACAAATATCGTTGTAATCGGTCACTCAATCAATGACATCGATATACCTTACTTTGAATGTATTTTAAAGGCTTACCCAGATGCTGTATGGAAGAACTATAACTATCAAGATTTAGATGAGGGGATAGATGCAGTAGCAGAGACGCACGATAAACTGATTAATGCAGGGGTTTCTGATGGAAAGCTGACCTCAACTTTGTCAGAGGATTTGAAGAGAATTTATCCAGTTACTTAGCCACAGACGATGATTACGTTTGAGTGACAATTTGTGAAGGTCATATGTAACTTTAGAGGCTGTCAATATAATGCGCACCTTTACTGGTGCGCTTTATCGAATATTCAAGCTATGGACGCAGTTTCAGAACATTATCAATATCACTTGCAGAATGACGCTCTGGTAGTTGTTCCCATTCCTCACCCCAAGATTTATTTACGATTATGCCACGTTGTACAGCTTCACGAGCTTCAATCTGTTTTGCCCAACGTACAACATTTTCATATTGATGAACCTGTAAAAACTCACCAGCATCATATGATCTACCCAACACTAAATTACCATACCAAGGCCATATAGCCATATCAGCAATGCTATATTCATCACCTGTAATATAGGTGTTTCCAGCTAGTTGCTTATCTAACACATCTAACTGACGTTTAGTTTCCATCGCAAAACGGTTAATAGGGTATTCTTGCTTTTCATCTGCATAAGCATAGAAATGACCAAACCCGCCACCCAAGTATGGAGCTGAACCTTGTGCCCAAAAGAGCCAGTTAAACACTTGAATTCGTTCTGCACCATTTGATGGTAAGAAGTGCCCGAACTTTTCAGCTAAATGAACAAGGATAGAGGCTGATTCAAATACGTTTATGTCAGTGTCACCTGATTTATCAATTAAAGCAGGAATTTTTGAGTTTGGATTAACACCAACGAAGCCAGAGGAGAATTGTTCAGCTTCACCTATGTTAATGAGATAAGCATCATATTCAGCTTCTTTAATACCAAGCGCTAATAATTCTTCGAGCATGATAGTTACTTTCTGGCCGTTTGGTGTTCCAAGTGAGTAGAGTTGCAATGAATGCTTTCCTACTGGTAATTCTTTTTCATATCTAGCGCCGGATTTATCACTATTAATCTTAGCCCATTCGTTCTCACCGTCTGCGTCATTAAGCCAAATTTTAGGTGGTATATATTTGTCGCTCATTGTATTTCCTTGTGGTGTGATGGAATTATTGTGGAGTGTGTTCTAACTTTTTTTCAAATCAAATGACACTCTTTTCATTTGATTTAAATCTTGAATTTTTTTCAAGTTGTTGAAATTAAAAATTTTTATACTATTGATGAGTTGTATGATTGCCAATGTTTAGGTGGGTATAATGATAACTATAAAAATGACCGAATCCACCCCCTAAATAGGACGCGCTAGCCATCTGCCAAAAAAGCCATGACATACACTCTGTCCTCTCTATTGGAGAGATGGGCAGTAGTGTGTTAAATTTTTCTGCCAGATAGAATAAAATTGACCTCGACTCAAATACGCGGGTAGCAGGTGTGGTACTGGTGTCTAATAAAGCAGGTATCTTAGAGTTGGGATTGGGTTCAACAAAACCTGAGCTAAATTGATCTCCCTCACCGATATCGATTAAATAGGCATCGTATTCTGCCTCTTGGAAGCCCTGTTCCAGCAGCTCTTCAAGCATAATAGTCACTTTTATGCCATTGGCTGTCGCAAGAGAGTGTAATTGCAGGTAATACTTGCTGATGTGTGGCGCCCGCTGTGGGGTTATTAATGTTGGCAAATTGTCCGCTATTTTTTGATTTCCAAGTCCAAACTGTATCGGGTATATAGGCTTTATTATCGCTCATCGAATCATCCAAATTTGTAGCTTTGATGGGGAGTCTATTGCTGCATAAATTACACTTTATTAATCTATTAGCAAAGTGTTTTGCTGCATAATAATGCGTGCCGGTAACTAACCATAAGCTGATCCCTTGGCAGAGGCCGTGTTCAGTGGTTAAAGAGGATGGGTGTAGCCGTCTATTTTTAATCAATAACATCAATATTTTTACTAGACATAGGTAATAAAATGTACCAATGTATCGTGTTTGAGAATAAAGATTCAGTCGCTTCTATTACCCTTAAATCGGCCTGATAAATTAAATAGCTGTAACAGCTAGCCCAAACATTAAAACAGGCCGCTGCAGAAACTAGTGTGCGTTGCATCATTATTACTGGGCCCGGGTGCGGTTTTTGTGCCGGACAAGACTTGAGTGATAATTCCTTAAATGCAGCGAGTGGCCCCGCCGATTTAGGTGATTCATTAGAGCGTCATTACCCTTGGTTAATTCGTATAATAAGCGGCTTAGATAAACCAGTAATCTGTGCCTTAATGAGGTGGCCGCCGGTGCGGGTGCATCCTTGGCACTGGCCATGCTTGGTTCTACATTAAGTGCGAGGCAAGCTCAAGAATGGGGTCTTATGTGGCAGTTGACTAGCGCAGAAACTCTGCAGGCAGACGCTATATGCTCGCTCAAAAGCTTGCAACAAAGCCACCGCTGGCATTATCAATAGCTGCTTTGATAAATCACTGCATCTGCAGCTTGCAGAAGAGCGTATAACCATGGCACGATTGGGTGTCAGTGAAGACTTTAAAAGGGTGAGTGACTGCCTTTATGCAAAAACGTCAGGGGCTTTATAAAGGCCGCTAAGGTTTATCTTCGCCCTGTATCAGAGGAGGTAAAGCATTCGATCTGTTGAGTTTTATCAGCTGCCATAAGCAGAGGCTTTAAGCAATAGACCTTCTAAACAATAATCAATTCAGCTGCAACGATGTTTAGGGAAGTAGCACTGTGCTCTCTACCCATGTTAGCCATCAATAGTGTGCATCGAGTCGCTCACCCAGCGAAGGCTCTCCCGGTAGGCGCTAGCATAAATATCCGTATCGAAATCAATGGACATATCCGTCCAGTTGCCCCTGCAATAATTAATGGTGTTGTGTAATATTTCCCCCATTTGGCCGCTTGCTTCAGTGATGGCCGTTTTTATTTCACCGGTCAGGGGGATTTGCGATAGTAGTTCAGTCGTCTCGATATCAAGCAGTGCATTAGCGCCCGATAGCAGACCGGCGATCATATATCCACTGGGGTCTTTAAGGCCGCTGGCCAGGGCGACCTTTTCACACATCTGTCCTCTAATCAGTAGATCTCTGACTAATTCTTCGGGTTTTTCTTGGTTTGCTGTCATGGCAATAATAATTGCCCATTTTTTCACCTCTGGTATACCTAATATGTTGATCGCCTCAACAATCGAATTTATTTCTCGGACTAAATTGTGAGCGCTAGAGTTGACGATGCGCAACAATTTAAAGGCAAACGCCGGGTCTTGTAGAATAAGCTGTTCGATGTCACTGGCAATTGCCTTAGGGTTTTGCAGCGCTTGAATAATAGCCAGAGTCTTGATTTGGCAGGCATCCATTTTCTGACCCTCAATTATCTCTGGCTCAGCTAAAAAGTAGCCTTGAAACAAGGTAAAGCCTTGTTGCTTACAGTGTTTGAACATCTGCTGAGTTTCAACTTTTTCGGCAAGCAGGATTACGTTGTATTCTTTAATTTTAGCAACTTGTGCGCTGACTTGTTCGAAACTCATATTGAGCACATCCACTTTAATAATGTGGGCCAGCTTTAACAGTGGAATAAACTTGTCATCATAAAGGAAATCATCGAGGGCAATAGTATAGCCTTTCTTTTTTAAAGACTTAACACTGCGAATCAGCTCTTCTGTGACTTCTATGTCCTCGAGTATTTCCAATACAATTTGATTGGTGGGTAGGTTGGGCAAGGTACCATTAACGATAAGATCATAGGTAAGATTGATAAAGGCGGGTACTCGCTTTAATTGATCCTTTTGATAAATAGAGGTAAAAGAATTTAACAGTACATTGATAGTGGCAAGTGAACCAGAAAAATCAAAAATAGCAGCATTGAGCTGGTTGTCGGCGCGATAAAGTAATTCATAGGCGACAGTTTCTATGTTGGCATTAAATATTGGCTGACGTGCCATCAATGTCTGTTTTTTAATGGTTAGCGGTGCCTGCACAGAATAGTTCCTTTTATTATATTTTTGTTGTCTGAGTTTTTTATCGGGGTTTGCTCAATATTATTCTAGGTACTTTAGTCACTTGAATTTAGCACGTTTGCGCTATGTAAAGGGTAACTATCGTTTAGGCCACAAGCTAACAATGTTGTAGTGAATTTACTAAGTGAGAGAAATATAACGATTTATTTGAATGTCTCGAGCTAAACAGTTAAAAGTGTCAAGGTGGGGACACAGGCCCATTCTATCAGAGTACTACTTAATAAAGCGTATCACCTATTGTCCTCAAGCAACGATCGATTAGCTGATTATGCTCAGGCTGTCTGTTTGATTATACCTCGTCCCCAGTGATATGAAAATTTTGCTAGATTTAGAGAACATAGGCCACATTAGTAGAGCAAAGCTCCAATATAATTGAGGGGTTATTGCATGGCTCTATTGAGCTTTATTACCCCGACAATTTTATTGGCTATCTTTAACTCGATTGACTTAGTTTCTCCGATATCAATAGTTGTTTCTATTAAACCAACCTGCGGCAGCCAAATTGATATGTTTTTAAAACTTTCGGGGTAAGAGGACATTGCAAATCTTTGAACCTGTTGTCCTGCTGCAAACTTTACTATTTTGTAGTATTTACTGCTGATAGAGCCAACCCATGCACTCATATATAAATGTAAACGACATTTCATTTCGACAAAGATATTATTATCCCAATATAAGGTTTGTTCGAAACTAGAATTGGGAGACATATAGTTTAACTGCCAACGGACATTTTGTTTTTTATCCTTAACATAGATAGTATGGCCCACCTCATCGGAATTTCGTAATATCATTTGGCTGCCCTGGTTACCTAAAATAAGCTTTTCGCTAAAAAAACCATCTTGGTGGTCCATTATCGGTGCGGTGTTTAAACTACTGTCTTCTGGCCAATAGATCGCTAATACGGGTGGCATTGGCTGGCTGTTATAAAATTGAACTTCCACTTGTAAACCCGGCCCGGTTAAAGGCTTTAGCATCGTCGGCTCTTTGACAGTGGTTGAGGGGGGAAGGGTTACTTGAGTTTTCTGAAAGATAATATCCTCGGGTGTTGGGAGCGTCAGTAACCATCGATGAATTAATGAGATGGCTTGGTAATCAATTTTTTTGCTTGCCAGCATCGGCATCCGATACTCTTCATCGGTGCTATTCATTCTCAAGTATAAAGCACTTTGATAAAGTGCTAGTTCATCTCGCTCTGCGCCTAATACAATATAGGGTACCGCGGTAAAGTTGCGAGTTTTTTGATTAACAGCACTCTTGTAGACATCGGTCTTAGCCAATGTGTCAAAGGCTAATTCATGGCGAAATTTCAAATGTTCGGCTTCTTGGTCTGCCGCGTGGCCAAGTTCGTTATGACAATTACCACAATTGGCATGTAAATAACCCAACGCTTGTTGCTCTATGGGCGTGCCCGGTAATTCAGGCATTTTTATTGCATGGGTTAAGCGTTGCTCTGCTGATAAACTGTTGATTGTCCATTCGTTGGCCTGACGTTTGGGGCCATGACCAAAGGCCAGTCTGGCTTGTTTATCGCTCAACTGGATAGCATCAAAGCCTAAGACAATATCTTTATTACCTTTGTGGCAGTCAATACAGTCTTGTTGAGAGGGGATATCATGGTCGGTATTCAAGACATTAGGCTGCGCCTCACTTAAAGAGGCGTCTGTTTGCAGTGTGTTCCAGAGGTATGTGCTCATTATCCAAGAATCGATACCATTACCTGCCCGCACTTTTTGTAAATGTCTCGTTTCTACTTTTATTTCTCTGTGGCTATCGTGGGTCAGTTGGCGAAACTCTTTAAAAATTTGGGTACCGAGCGGAAATATCCATCGATCTGGGTTCGAGGTATTAATTTGTGTCTTTGGCGGTAGATATATCCAGCGCGATTTGTTAGCGCCATCACTCCATAATTGATAGTTAGGTGTAAATTTTTTTAACTGTGCCGATATTTGTTGCAAGCTGGTATCCGTATATAAGCAGGTCTGAGACAGTTGCTTGGGCGCGATTGAAAAAGTCGATGTGATTGAACAACTAATGTTACTTTGAGGTTGGGCGGCTACTGCTTGCCCAGAGAAAATGGCAGCCAAGGCCACTGCTGCTAACAACGCATTGATCGAGACTCGAATTGAACAAAGATATAAGCATCGAATGCTGCTGACTATCGTCATAATTATTGGCTGCCGGATTTGTTTTATAAGTACTTTTAAACTAGGGCATGAGATAAGCACTTGAGAATAGGGCGCTAGCAATGGCTCTACGTTTAAGAAGCGGGGTTGGTGGGTTCTGTTGTTTAAACGATTTTATTGTGTGACCTGCACTCGCGAGGTCTCATTGCAATAAATCCAAGGAATGCTTAAATAAATTAAGCATTATCAATACCTTGGTTTAGACCTTAAATATTTTAACTAAGGAGGCAAGGTCACGAGATAACTTCAGAATATCTTCACTTGCATCCATGGTGCTTTCAACGGCAGCGGTGGTCCTTGCAAATCTTTTATTGATGTCGGTGATATTGTGGTTGATATCATTAACGACCAGCGTTTGCTCTTCTGCCGAGGTGGCTATCATGGTATTAAAATCGCTAATTTCATGTATTTTTTGTTCAATATTCTCAAATGAGACGCCAGTTTCTTCGGCTTGTTTTGAGACATGTAGTGCCTCATTATTGCCATCCGTCATTAAATCAACCGCATCATGAGTACCCGATTGTAAATTTGAGATAATGTTGTTGATTTCCACAGTAGAAGAATGGGTCTTTTGTGCCAACATACGCACTTCATCGGCGACGACGGCGAAACCTCGGCCCGCTTCACCTGCTCGCGCCGCTTCAATCGCGGCATTCAGGGCGAGTAAATTGGTTTGGCTTGAAACACTGCCTATCACTTCTAACACACTGCCAATATCATTACTAAATTTTTCAACATCGCGCATCGCTAGATCAGCCCGAGACATCAGTTTGGATAATTTCTGAGTATCTAAGGTCGAACTATCGACCATTTCACGTCCCTTGGATGCCGACTCTTGGGCTTCTCCCATGGAGAGGGTTGCCTGCTGAGTATGCTCGGATATACCTTGTACGGTGGATGCCATTTGCGTAATAGCAGTTGCTACTTCCACGGTAGCTCGCTGTTGTTTAACCACGCCTTCTTTAGCGTGTTGCATTAAACTGACTAAGTTCGATATCCCCCGATCTAATTCTAAACAGGCGTCACTGACCTGACTTACGATGCCGGCAAACTGCTCCATCATTAAGTTGAAGGCGGTTCCGGTGACACCAATTTCATCCATAGTCTTGACATCAAATCTCAGGGTAAGATCTGATTCTTGTTGAATTCTTTCGACTGTTCTGCGCAATCGATCCATTGGCAGGCATATTGCTCGGCGCATCAAATAACTGAAGGCAACACTGAGAAAGATAATCACCACGATAATTATCAGAGAGATGGTGAACAATGCTGAATTATTAGCAACGATGGCATCTGCTGAGTGTTTTACTTTAATGCCAGAGAGTGTCACGCTACGGCCAGATTCGCTGGCTTGTTGACTAAAACTATTCAGTATTTCATTACTGTTTTGTTTAAAATTGTTGATTAATACTTCTATATCTTCGACAATAATCCGTCCATCGGACACCATTGAATTGCCTTGAACACGGTTTTCATCAACATAAGAATCAACAGCAATCAGCATAAGCTCAAATAATTGGTCTATTTTCTGCGACAGATTTTGGGCTAAATCAGCATCGACTTTCTCTAGCTCAGCTAGCTGCAGTTCAAGTCGCTCGAGTGAGATATTGGCATTATCTTCAGCTTCATTTAACCAGCTGACAGATAAATCCAGTAACCAAGCACGTAAGTTTCGAAATTCCTGATCAATCTCAATGATCAACATCAGCTTATTTCTTTCGATAGTTTGCAGCTGAAGTATATTTTCCTGCAAACTAATGGCTTGGATTTGCTGGTTTACAAATCCTTGTTGTTCAATACTGATATCCGAGGTTGTCTGTACACCCATTATTATGTAGAGGAAAGCTATGGTGACAACCGTAGAGAAACTCATGTTACCAATACTAAGTTTAGTCGAAATTTTCATAATGTTATCGCCACCATTTATGTTCTATTGGTAAATAATTAAACTAATCGCACCACCTAATTCGCCCAATACACCACCTTCCTTTTTACCACCAGATATATCCCTTTCTCCTTTAGGGCCCCCATGGCAGGCTAAACAAGACTGTCCATAATATTCAGGTAGGATGAACCGATAGGCAGATTTTCCCTTAACTGCGCTTATTTCTGAAAAAGGTTGTCCCTTTGGATAAGTGCTTTGTTTGAACATGTTCTCAATTATATTGTGTTCCCATTTATCGGGCCTATTCGATCTATTGCGTACATATTTTTTGGGAGCCGTTAACTTTATTTTCATTTTGCCCGACATTTTTCCATTAAAAGTAGTGGCTAGCTGTCTGGCAAAAATTGCCGGTAAGAACCCCTTAAAACCCACCCCTTGTTCGTTGATTAGGTCTTGGTTTTGGTCCATTACTTCGCTGACTGCATCTAACATGGCGGTTTGGGCTGAGCTCAAATTATCGATGTCTAATACATTGCCAGTCGCTTGCGTATAATTGTCTAATGCCTTAGCAACGACCACCTCGCCGGATAAGCCTTTATCACCGATGTCTATCTTGTTGATATGGCCTTGATTTACAGAAACTACTTTTCTTGCTGCGCGGTATAAGGAAGTAAGCTCTTCACTGATATTATCTTCTGATAATGCATAACTCAGTGTTGGCACCATCATAAAAATACCTAATAGACTGCATAAAAAGCGATTAAGATTCATTGTTGTGCTCCTTTTTATTGGGCTTGATCATCATCATTGTTGATTTTATATAGCTCAGTATAGTCAACTTTATTTTTTAGCAATGATTTTTTAAATTTATCTGGATCATTGTTATAGGCCTATCTGCTTCAATCTGCAGTCGTGCTAGGGCTGGGCGATATCAATAGCAGATCCATTGTTGTGATCTTAAAAATTGTCCCAAGGTGGTGTGAAAGTCAGTAGGGTATATTGGTTTTAGTGGCTAGTGGCGCAGAGCGTAAAGTGATCGATTATTGGAGCTGGTTATGATTCGAGGATGATTGAGACGAAACAAGACTCAAAGCATGATTGCACATGCTCAATGTTAGATTAGTCTTGAGAGGGCGGCGAATTAATCGTTAAATGTTGCTTGCTTGCTTGCAAGGTAAGTCGGTTGTTCTATAGGGCATGGATCGCTAAGCTAGTTAGGTGATGTTGCAGCAATGGTTAGAAGTATATTCGATTCAGTTACTGCTTAGTACCAGCAGTGAATTATTCGGTCGGTCCGTTTTAGGCGTTAATAGCCCCCATTGAGTCACTCACCCAATGTAGGCTCTGGTGATAGGCATGGTTATAGACCCCCTCATCGAACTCATGGGATATATCACTCCAGTTTCCCCGGCCAAAGTTGATAGTATTGTGTAAAATTACTCCCATTTGGCCGCGGCCTTCAGTGATGGCGGTTTTTATTTCACGACTCAGTGGAATTTGCGAGAGCAGTTCGTTCATTTCTATATCAAGCAGTGCATTAGCCCCTGATATCAGGCCGGCGATCATATAACCGCTGGCATTGTTAATGCCACTGGCGAGAGCGATCTGCTCGCACATGTGTCCTCTAATCAGTAAATCTCTGACTAATTCTTCAGATTTTTGTTGGTTTGAAGTCATGATAATGATCAGCGCCCATTTTTTTACCTCTGGGATGCCTAATATATTGATTGCTTCAACAATAGAATTTATTTCTCTGACTAAATTATGCGCGCTAGAGTTTACGATACGTAACAATTTAAAGGCGAACGCTGGGTCTCGAAGAATAAGTTGTTCAATATCATTGGCATTTGCGTTGGGTTTTTGCAACTCTTGGATAATGGCCAGAGTTTGGGTTTGAGAGGCATTGATCGTCTGGCCCTGAATAATCTCGGGTTTGGCTAGGAAGTAGCCTTGAAACAAGGTAAAACCTAGTTTTTGGCAGTGTTCGAGCATCTCATGAGTTTCAATTTTTTCGGCAAGTAGGATTAACTTGTAGCGCTTGAGTTTTTCGACTTGTTGGCTAACTTGCTCAAAACTCATATTGAGTACATCTACTTTAATGATGTGGGCGAGCTCTAACAGTGGAACAAATTTATCATCGTAGAGAAAATCGTCGAGGGCAATGGTATAGCCTTTTTTTCTTAAACTCTTCACACTGCGAATTAATTCTGCTGTTACTGTAACGTCTTCAAGAATTTCTAATACTATTTGATTAGTGGGCAGTTTAGGCAGTGTATTATTGACGATAAGATCATAGGTTAGATTTATAAAGGCCGGCACCCGTTTTAATTGTTTCTTTTGATAGATCGAGGTAAATGCATTTAGCAGGACGTTAATAGTGGCAAGTGAGCCAGAAAAATCAAAAACAGCGACATTATTGTTATTATCGGCACGATAGAGTAGCTCATAGGCGACAGTTTCAATATTACCATTGAATATTGGCTGACGTGCCATAAGGGTCTGTTTTTTAAAAGCTTTTGGCGCCTGCATAGGGTGGATTCCGCGAGTAGTGCTGTTATTATCATTATTAGTTTATTATAGGCTAAAAGCATAACATTTTGTATGGCGTCATGGATTAAAAATTGAACAGTTGTATGAAAAAAGTCAATTATTACCATAAGTTAAGTAGTAGTGTTGGCATCTATTAAAAAGGTGGATGAATGTATAAATTATTAATATTTGACTGGGATGGAACTCTTATGGATTCATCCCAAAAAATTGTATCTAGCATGCAGCAGGCCGCGCAGCATCTCTCTCTTGCGGTGCCCTCGTGTGGTGCTGTTCGCAATATAATTGGGCTCTCTTTAGAGCAGGCAAATAAAATAATGATACCGGGGATCAGTGCCGCGGATAATAGATTATTACAGAGAGCCTATTCTGAACATTATGCAAAGGATGACAAGACTGAGACACCGCTCTACAAAAATGTGGTTAGCTCATTGCGACGTTTAAAAGCTAAAGGTTATGTACTGGCGGTGGCCACAGGTAAAAGTAGACGCGGCCTTGATCGAGTACTGGATGCAACTGGGCTCGGGGAGGTTTTTAGCTTGTCTCGGGGTGCCGATGAAGCGAAATCAAAACCGGACCCATTAATGTTGCAGCAGATATTGTCGCAGGCCGGTATTGATGTCAGTGACTCGCTGATGATTGGCGACACTAGTTATGATCTAGAAATGGCCCAGCAGATAAATATGTCGAGTATCGCGGTTAGTTATGGCATGCATAGTGTGGAACGGCTTAAAATATATAAACCGCTATTGGTTGTTGATCAATTTCAGTGTATTGAAGATTGGCTAGATTAAGTTATGGAGAGAAGCAGTGAATAATGATCCCTGGGATGAGAAACAGAAAAATGAGGCGAGTGAAGCTGTCAGTAAGGTAAAGGGCAACGGTAGCGGGCGAGAGTGGCGCCTGATTGAGAACCTAGTCAATGGACTGTTTAGTGAACAGCGCAAGACAAGGCGCTGGGGAATTTTCTTTAAATCTCTGACTTTTCTTTATTTGTTTGCAATATTGGGCTTTTATTATCTTTCCCAGCAGGGGACTGGGGGGATCGGTGGAATTGGCGATGAGTCTGAACAGCATACTGCCATTATTGAGTTAGTCGGTCCTATATCTGCCAAAAGTGAGGCGAGCGCTGATGTGTTAATTGGTGCGCTAAGGCGGGCTTTTGAAGCGGAGCAAACTAAGGCGGTTATTTTGCGTATTAATAGCCCAGGTGGCTCACCGGTGCAGTCAGGTTATGTCTATGATGAAATAAAACGCTTACGGGTGCTATATCCACAGAAGAAATTATACGCGGTAATTACAGATATTGGTGCCAGTGGTGCCTATTATATCGCCAGTGCTGCGGATTATATTTATGCAGATAAGGCCAGTTTGGTCGGATCGATAGGGGTGATTTCATCGGGGTTTGGTTTTGTTGGTTTAATGGAAAAGTTAGGTGTGGAGCGCAGAGCTCTCTCATCGGGCGAGCATAAAACTTTTTTAGACCCCTTTAGCCCTTTAAAAGAAACCGATCGAGAGTTTTGGCAATCGGTATTGGCAACCACCCACAAGCAGTTTATTGAACAGGTTAAGAAAGGCCGAGGGGATAGATTAAAGGTTTCTGATGAGATATTTTCAGGTTTGATTTGGACTGGCGAACAGGCGTTAGCGCATGGCTTAATCGATGGCCTAGGCAGCAGTAGTTATGTCGCAAGGGAAGTGATAGGCGTAGCAAAACTCACGGATTATTCACCGGGCTTATCCCCATTGGAAGAGGTAATCGATAGACTAGGTGTCTCGTTTGCCGGTGAACTGGCCACCCGGATCGGGTTGGGCAAAGGGATCAGCCTAGAATAGCTAGAATAGAGAGTTGCCTGCTTAAACAGCCCTTATATAGGGCTGTGTTTTGGTCTTTCACGGCAGGCAGCTAAAGGCCTTTTTTATGCGTAGTTTGAGGTTGATCTGACTTCCAGCTATACCCAATATCAATTGCCTTATGGCTAATGAACGCTGATTGTTGTGCTGTACTGTGCGAAAAATATTGATTCAGAACTTGGCGCAAATGTGCTGGGCGCTGAGTTTTTGATAGAAGTTGGTGAGTATTACCGCTTCGATAAATGGCTAGCAAATTCCCATCAGACCAGCCACCCCCGGCGTAGTAAATCTGGAGTTCCACGGGTAGCTGATGCGACCTTTATTTGAGATCCATTTTAAGCCATTGGGCGAGATGCTGATGAACCCTGCAATTAAGGCTGACATAGTGTCGTTGCCATTGATAGTTATCTTAAATCCCCCGATGCTCTGACAGACCCACTCAAAGCCATTGGCGGCTGTCATCGCGACGCTTTGCTCTCTATAGAATCCCTGACATATTTCATACCTTGATCTAAGTGTGCCGACATGAAATAGGTAAATGCTAGGCGATCTCTGGCGGCGAGAGCGTCAATAATCTGTTGATGATGTTCATAGGTTTTTTGTAACCCGTCTTGCTCTTTTCCGGTTTCCATGAGGCGTGAAACCATAGGTTTCATCATAGAAAAAACATCGACTACTGTGTTGTTTCTTGAAATCGCCAACATGCTCACATGAAAAATAAAGTCTTGTTCTGCTCCTTCTTTTGCACCGGATGCATTTAGCAGAGCTAGGTTTATATCGTATAGTTTCTGGATATCAGCATCCGTCACATATTTAAATAGTCTATCAACAGAGCCTACTTCAATCAGACGGCGAAAGCCTTGAATGTCCTGAAAGCTCTCTGGTGATATTGCCAATTGGAAGGAAAACAAATCTAAGGCGGCAGGCAAATGTCGGTTGACAATGACAGCGCCAATTTTAGGTTTGATCTCGACCACGCCATAGGTCTTAAGAATGCGGAAAGCTTCACGGACGGTGTTGCGTGCGGCGCTAAATTTTTCACCTACTTCTCTCTCCGAGGGTAAGCTATCCCCAACCGACAAAGCGTTACTGCGGATATAGTCTTTTATTTGTTGTACCAGACGGTCAACAGCGCTCTGTGTAGAACTAGGTTTCGCAGAGTTTGGTGATTTGATTGAATTTGACACAAGGTTATCTCTGATTGTTGGGCCAGTACAGAGTGCCTTACTTTAATTAAAATAACCACAAATTTTAAATATAGACTTTAAAACAGTAACTTGAAAATTTAATGTGTTTGAGAGAATATGGATTTATCCATAAATTTAATTTTACAATCTTGTATTTGTTGTACCAATACGAGATAGTGGCTGAAATTAAGCCCATAGAGGAGTGCGCATGTTACAGACGTGGCGATGGTATGGACCCAGCGACCCAGTGTCGTTGGAGCAGATAAAACAGACAGGTGCGACTGGTATTGTCACCGCTTTACACGATACTTACGAAGGCCAGGCATGGTCAGAAGAAAGTGTTATTCAGCGGCGCGAAGAGATTGAAGCGGCAGGTCTGGTCTGGGCAGTGGTTGAGAGTATTCCTGTACACACATCAATTAAATTGGCGACCCCTGAAGCCGGCAAATATATAGATGCTTATAAAGAAACTATTCGTATTCTGGCCAAGGCCGGGGTGAAAACGATTTGTTATAATTTTATGCCGGTCGTAGACTGGACTCGGACGGATCTGTATTACCCGGCACCTAATGGTGGTTTTGCCCTGCGTTTTGAGATGGTTGATTTTGTCGCCTATGACGTTCTTGTGCTCAAGCGGCCCAACGCAGCGGATGATTATCCAGCTGATTTGCTAACCCGTGCAAAAGCTCGTTTTTCTGAGTTATCAGCCATACAAATTACCACCCTTGAGCAGACCATCATCGCGGGCCTACCCGGTGCTGAACTATTCCATGACCGGCCGGGAATTTTGGCCAAGCTTGCTGATTATGCAGCAATAGACAGTGTTGGATTTCGCGATAACTTGATTGCCTTTTTAACAGAAATCATTCCAGTGGCAGAATCTGTGGGGGTAAATATGTGCCTGCACCCAGATGATCCACCGTTTTCGCTGTTTGGTTTACCGCGAGTGGTGAGTAATGCTGAAGATTACCGGGCTATTTTTGCCGCGGTTCCCTCATTATCAAATGGTATTACTTTTTGCACCGGATCACTGGGGCCGCTTGCCGATAATCACTTAGTGGCGATGGCTGGCGAATTTGCCGATAGGGTGCACTTTACGCATTTGCGTAACATCAAGCGTGGCGAGAATGGGTCCTTCTTTGAATCGGATCATTTAGCGGGAGATCTCGATTTAGTGGGGGTGATAGACACCCTGCTCAAAGAGGAGCAAAGAAGACGCCAGCAGGGGCGCAGCGATTGGCAAATACCACTGCGTCCAGATCATGGTCATCTGCTATTAGACGATATCGAGAAAAAAACCAACCCGGGTTATTCACTGATTGGACGGATGAAAGGCCTGGCAGAGATACGCGGTGTAATGGCCGCATTAGAGTCAAAATATGCTTGATTAATCGAGCTAGGTTTTGTTGACCA
>JABSRA010000021.1 GCA_013215445.1 Oceanospirillaceae bacterium | reverse complement strand
AATGATAACCCTTATTCGGAATCAATATTTAGGACGCTTAAATATCGCCCTGAATACCCAGAGAAAGCGTTTTCAGATTTAAGAGCGGCGCGGTTATGGGTTAAAGACTTCGTGTGTTGGTACAACGAAGAACACCAGCATAGTGGTATAAAATTCGTCACTCCCGCCCAGCGGCATAACGGGGAGGATATTGGGATATTAGCTAATAGAAAGCGCGTTTACGACGCAGCAAAAATCAGAAACCCAAGCAGATGGTCAGGTGAGACTAGAAACTGGAATAGAATTAGTGAGGTTCTTCTTAATCCAGAGAAATGCAAAACTCAGATGAAAGAAACAGAGGCGGCATAAATCAAACTGAGGCGACAACTACCTTGAAAAACACCGTTTGCCATGTATTTTTTTGTGTCTCCTGATAGAGAGGACTTGCAGCAGAGAATAAGGTTGGGATTGGAGATGGCGATTGCAGATGGAAGCTTTGTTCGTTTTATGCGCAACCATAAAGTATCAGCAAACCTGTTTCCCTTGTCCAAGTGGTCTAACCATAAAAAAATCATCATCGAAAATCATTTGATGCCTGCCGATACACCTTATCAAAATACTAAATATTGGTTACCAGTACACTGAGAAAACCAGACACAGCCCAGTTTTAATACCTCTATCATATTTGTCTGATCCGAGGAGGATAGGGCAGTGATAAAGGCTTGCTGTTTATGCTATTGATTTGATCTGAAAATGTTCACCATGAAAGCATTATGGGTGCCAAATCCTCATTGCATAACGGCCATTATCTACTCATTAAATAGCGTTAAGATATAGGCTCTATGCCCCTATACCTTATGTCCATGTTATCGAAAAACAGAGTCACGGCTTAACTGTGCTGGCTTTACAAATATTCAGCAGTGATTGCCTATCCAGAAACAGCTGTTTACGGCGTGGACCTACTCGCTCTACTACCCGGATATTGCAGGCAGTATTCGGGCTATATATGGTTATTTGGAGTGAGCTAACACCATTGCTAGGGTGCGCATCTAGCACCCTTAGTCGCTGTTCGCTACGCTCCGGTTTCTGGATGAGTGCTCATTAGCAATTAGCATTGGGTGGGATCTGCCTTTTGTGAATCAATACCCAGCGACTGGCGAAATCCTCCCAGTTGCTCGGCGCTAATGTCACCCTGCTGGTGGATTTTAGTGAGAGCCCCCCAGGCAATGTGCTTGGCATCCACGGCAAAATAATCGCGCAGCGTATCACGCGCCTCAGAGAGACCAAAACCATCGGTGCCCAGCACGATCGGCAGAGAGGGTAACCATTGAGAAATACTGGCCGCGAGAGATTGGCTATAGTCGCTTACTGTGACGTAAGCTCCTGTTTCTCCTTTGGTTATCTGCTCAATATGATTGAGAGAGTGTTGCTCTGGGTTTAAATAATTGTGTCTTTCAACTGTTTGCGCGTTGCGCGCTAATTGGGTGTAACTAGTGACACTCCATATATCACAACGCATGCCAAAATTTTCTAGCAGCTGGCAGGCTTGGATGGCTTCTTGAATGATACAGCCGCTGGCCATTAAGTGAACTTGGTGGCCCTGTTTGCTACTAGTGCGATATTTATACATGCCTCTGAGCACATCTGCTTCGATGTCAGCGGGCATTGTCGGCATCGGGTAATTTTGGTTGTAGAGCGTAATGTAGTAAAAAATATTTTCGTCATCACGGTACATGCGCTTGATTCCCTCGCGGACAATAATTGCCACTTCATAGCCAAATGCAGGGTCGTAACACTGCAGGTTGGGTACTGTGCTGGCGAGAATGTGCGAGTGACCATCTTGGTGTTGTAAACCTTCACCGTTGAGGGTGGTGCGCCCGGCCGTGGCGCCGAGTAAAAACCCTTTGGCCATGCTATCGGCACAGGCCCAGATCATATCGCCGACGCGCTGAAAGCCAAACATTGAATAAAAGACATAGAAGGGGATGCTGGGGACGCAATAATTGGCGTAGGCGGTGCCGGCTGCCATAAAAGATGCCATGGCGCCGATTTCGCAAATGCCCTCCTGCAGCAATTGCCCATCTTTGGCTTCTCGATAGGGGAGTAAACTGCTGGAATCTACCGGCAGGTACTTTTGCCCTTCACAAGAGTAAATGCCAAATTGCTTGAACAGTGGCTCCATGCCAAAAGTACGCGCCTCATCGGGTACGATGGGTACGATGTATTTTCCCAGCGTTGCATCTTTCATCAGTGTTGAGAGTAGGCGGACAAATGCGCCAGTGGTCGATTGACTGCGCTTTGAGCCCTGCGTGACTTTATCGAATAGTGACAGTGGCGGTGGATCAAGTTTGGGGCAATTAACTTCACGCTTTGGCAAGTAGCCGCCCAGGTTGGTGCGCTGGCGGTGTAGATAGCTGATAACTGAACTGTCGGCAGCGGGTGTATAGAAATCTGCATTGGCTAGTGCGTCATCATCGAGGGGTATATTAAAATTTCTGCCCATGGCAATTCGCTCTTGGCGGTCTAAATTTTTCTTTTGGTGGGCGGTGTTTTTTCCTTCAGCGCAGGCGCCCATGCCTTCTCCTTTCAAGGTTTTAATCAAGATGACGGTCGGCTTGCCGTTCTCTTCTAACGCTTTGGCGAAGGCGGCATAGAGTTTGTTTCTATCGTGGCCACCGCGTTTGATACAGCGAACTTGCTCATCGGAGAGGGTTTTCATCAAGGCTGCAATACGCGGGTCGTTATCAATCCAGTGCTCTCTGACGGTATCGCCATCGGATACACTATAAAATTGGTAGTCACCATCCACCGCTCTGTCCATACGGGCCTGTAATATCCCTTCATTATCTCTGGCGAATAGTGCGTCCCACTCACTGCCCCAGATAACTTTAATAACGTTCCAGCCTGCGCCTCGGTAGTTGCGCTCTAATTCTTGAATGATCTTTCCGTTGCCTCTGACCGGGCCATCGAGGCGCTGCAGATTACAATTGACCACCATCACTAAATTGTCGAGATTATCGCGGGTGGCCATGTTGATCGTGCCCAAAACCTCGGGCTCATCGGATTCGCCATCGCCAATAAAGCACCAGATTTTACCGCCATTGGCTTTTTTCAGTCCGCGATTTTCTAAATACCGCATAAAGCGAGCCTGGTATATGGCCGAGGGGGTCGACAGGCCCATGGACGCGGTGGGGCCCTGCCAAAAGTCGGGCATCCTGCGCGGGTGAGGGTATGAACTCAAGCCTCCGCCGGGCTGTAGTTCGCGGCGAAAGTTTTGCAGTTGTGACAGACTCAATCTGCCCTCTAAATACGCCCTTGAATAGAGGCCGGGTGAGGCGTGGGCCTGAACGTGTAACTGATCACCGCCATAGTGGGCACTGCGCTGTTTGAAAAAATGATTGAAACCCACCTCTAACATGGTGGCTGCTGATTGGTAGGTGGAGATATGACCGCCGACGCCCGTGCCCAAATCATTGGCTCGCAGTACCATTGCCGCTGCATTCCAGCGGATTATATTCTCTATTTGCGCTTCGAGTTCAGGGTTGCCCGGGTAAGCGGGCTGCTGATCGACATTGATGGTGTTTCTATAGGGAGTATTTAGCGGGATATCTGCCAGCGGGATGTTTTTACTGATCAGCGCATTTTGTAACAGGCTCAACAGTTCTCTGGCGCGTTGCTCGCCACTGTGATGTAACACATCATTAAGAGCCGCTAACCACTCGTCGTTTTCCAGGGTTATGTCTGGTAAGTCTAAATTATTCACTGCTTGATCATGCCTCTAATATATCCGCTATAGCGCTTTAATCATTGAGAGAGGCCTTGTTAAGCCCCCCTCCCTTGGTTACTTGCTAATGGTGTCTAGCGCCTGGGCTAAATCGGCGATAATATCCGCAGGGTTTTCTAGTCCAACCGAAATTCGGATCAAATTATCGGTGATGCCAATCTCCTGTCTGCGGGCTTCTGGCACGCTAGAATGGGTCATGGACGCCGGGTGTTGAACCAGTGTTTCCGTGCCGCCTAAACTCACCGCCAGCATCGCCATTTGCATGGCGTCTAAGACTTTAAATGCCTCTTTTTCAGCGCCTTGAATGGTAAAGGAAAATGTCGAAGAGCAGCCACTGCACTGTTTCTTAAAAGTGGCGTATTGTGGGTCACCCTCACGCAGTAGACCTGGGTAATATATTTTTTCGACCAGTGGGTGCTGTAGTAAAAATTCAACCACTTTTTCTGCACCATCGGCACTGGCCTGCATGCGAATTTTTAATGTTTCCAGTGAACGCATCACCAACCAGGCGGTGTTAGGGTCCATGTTGGTGCCCAAGATGTTTCTAAAGCCGCGAATTTTACTAATCAGTGCCTTAGAACCTGAGCAACTACCGCCTAAAATATCGGAGTGACCACCGACATATTTGGTAAGTGAATAAATACAGAGATCGGCCCCAAGCGAAAGTGGTTGCTGGAATATGGGCCCATACATAGTATTGTCGACCACTAGTACTGGTTTTTCACCCTCTGGTTGGTCTACCGCCTCGAGCAGTGCTTTACAAGCGGCGATGTCGATCATTTGATTGGTTGGATTGTCGGGTGTCTCCATCAGTACTAGAGAGATAGGCCCCAACTTTTTGGCCTCTGCAATGGCCACCGCGAGACCTTTATCGCCGGCACTGCTGTTAAATCCGACGGCATGCAAATTGTATTGGCTCAACACGGTGTTTAATAGAGTATCGGTACCACCGTAGATAGGTTCTGCGTAAATGACCACATCGCCGGGTTTGGAGAGGGCCAACACGGTGGTGGAAATCGCCGCCATGCCACTGGCGGTCACTAGACAATCTTCTGCATCGTCCCAGAGCGCCATACGGCCCTCTAAAATTTCCAAAACGGGATTGTTAAATCTGGAATAGATTAAGCCAGGTTCAACCCCTGCCGGCACTTCCACTCGGCCCGAGGCGTAGTTAAAGAAATCTTTCCCCTGGGCGGCACTATCAAAGACAAAAGTAGAGGTTTGAAACTGTGGACACTTGACTGCTCCCTGGGATAATTTTGGGTCGTATCCGTAGTGTAACATCATGGATTCTGGTGAGAGGGCGTGCTTGCCGATGTGTTTTTTATTGTAATTATTCATGCCTGATCCTGTGAGTTATAAATGTTTATAAGTTAAAGATTAGCAAAATAAATCGGCAATAGGCTGGTGTTTTTCGTCAGCTAGCATTAAGATTTTGGCAATATCTACCAAAATAGGCTAAGTATGGACAATATAGATAAGAAAATAATCAGAGAGCTGCAATTAAACGCCAGAATTTCCAATGAAGAATTGGCGGCTAAAGTAAATTTGTCCCCCTCACCCTGTTTGCGTCGAGTGCGCAAGCTGGAAAAAACGGGCATCTTGCTGAGCTACACCGCGGTGATCGACCAGGTAAAGTGTGGGTTGGCGATGAATGTTTTTCTCAACGTTCGGCTAGTGAAGCCCGACAAACGCAATATTCATGAATTTGAGCAGGCAATTTCCTGCATGGATGAAGTGGTGGAATGTTATTTAATGACGGGGAATCGTGATTATTTATTAAAAGTGGTGAGCAAAGATTTACAGAGTTACGAAAATTTTATCCGCGAGAAACTCTCTGAATTAGAGGGTATCGCTTCAATAGAATCTAGTTTTGCCTTTGGCCAAGTTAAAGCGCAGCACTTTTTGCCGATTTAAAACTTTCCCAAAGGGCTGATGTCGCTATTTTAGTCGGTTTTTTGGCCCAGTTGTGCTTGCATGAGCAGGTAACAAGGTCCAGCGGGTGGCGGTGCTGTATTGGTAACAATCTGTTTTCAATATTATGCCGATGAACTTATCTTAGGTTCTTCAATAATGGTCAAAAAATACAAATTCATCTATTTAAGGGGCGGTATTGTCAATGACAAAATCGATGAATTGATTGACCAGTGCCGACTCTTTGCGCTTTTGGGTATAGAGGGCGTAAAACTTGGCAGGTTTGAGCGGGTACTTGACTAGCACTCTTTGCAGCTCACCCTTATTAATGTCATCTGCCACTAAATAACTGGGTAATACAGCGATGCCAAAGTGCTGTTTTACCGCCCGCAAAATATCTTCTTTATTGCTAAACGCCAATTGACCCGCTAGGTGCTTGGCAACGATTTTTTGCTCGCAGATAAAGTTGAGTTTCTCAAATGTCCCGCTTGGGTGGGCCAAGCTAATAAATTGATGGTTATCTAAGTCTTCCAGAGTATGAATGGCTGGGTTATTTTCAAGGTAACTTGAACTGGCGCAAAGGCTATAGTTGTCTTCGCTAATAAAGCGAGCTATGTAGGGTTCATCGCGCAGTTGGGTACTGCGAAAGGCTATATGTATGTTGTCTCGCAGTATATCGACATTGGCATTGGAGTAGCTGGCAATAAAGTTCACCTTGGGGTGCTGTTGCTTAAATTCTAAAATGAGGGGTGTCAGGATTATTTTACCCCACAGGCTAGGTGCGCTAATTCTGAGCTCACCACTCAAGGTGGTTTTTAGGTTTAGGATACTGTCTAACATTTGTTGATGCAGCTGCAGTATCTGCAGGGCGTATTGGTAATACTGCTCTCCAGAGTCGGTTAAACTCACCGCTCTAGTGGTTCTATGCAGCAGGGTCACTTGCAGTGACTGTTCCAAATGACGAATGTCTTTAGAGGCTTTAGTGGCCGTGATCGACAAGTGTTCAGCTGCTTTTGCAAAGGAGTTAAATTGCACAATAGCAACCAATAACCGCATCAAGTGTAAGTGGTCCAGTTTGTGACTGCTCATGCTATTCATTCCTGTTGGGACATTATCTGTGGGTTTTTTTGTCTATTATCATCGTTTGTCGATAAGAGTAAAGTAACACTTATGGCCTCCAATGGCTGCACTCATCAACAAATACAAACCATGAAGAAGGTGATAAATGAAATCTTATCAGATACATAACAACCAACTGCGTAGTATTGAAAGCCCTATTCCTAGCTGCTCGGAACAACAAGTGTTAGTTAAAATGTACGCACTAGCGATTAATCATCGGGACTATTTAGTGGTTAATGGCATCAGTCGTTGGAAACTCACTGAACAGGGCCGAGTACCGGTTGCGGATGGCGCTGGAGAAATTGTGGCGATAGGCAGTGGCGTCACTGATCTGAACATTGGCGATAGAGTGAGTAGTTTGATTACTCCCAATTGGCAGGACGGCGAGATGACTGCCGAAAAATTGCAGGGCTCTCCGGGTGGTCCAAGCGCGGATGGGGTCGCTGCGCAGTACGTACTGTTCAACAGCCAGGGCGTGATTAAAATACCTGATTATCTGAGTTATCAACAGGCGGCAGCTCTGCCATGTGCCGCATTGACCGCTTGGAATGCAATGGTGGAAAAATCTGATTTAAAACCTGGCCATACAGTGCTGATTTTGGGGACTGGTGGGGTGTCATTGTTTGCGATGCAGTTCGCATTGATGATGGGTTGTGAGGTGATAGTCACTTCAAGTAGCGATAAAAAGTTAGCACAAGTTAAAAAATGGGGCGCGCATCATACCATCAACTATAAAACCAACCCCCAGTGGACAGATGAGGTGCGATTACTGACAGGGGGAGAAGGCGTGCATCACATTGCGGAAGTCATCGGTGGCAGCCATTTAAATTTGTCGCTAAAGTGTATCCGCAGTGGCGGTACCATTGCACAAATAGGTGCGATGCAGGGGGTCGTTGAAGGATACGTCGATACTGCTGAGATTATGTATAACGCGGTTAATATTAAAGGTGTCGAGGTGGGTTCTAAAGCGATGCATGGGCGTATGCTAAAGGCGATGAGTGTGCATCAGATGAAGCCGATCATCGACCGAGATTTTGCCTTTCAGGACTTGGCTGCCGCCATTGAATACCAGGGCAGTGGCAGCCAGATTGGTAAAATAACCATCAAGGTTAATAGCGATGAATGAGGCGGAGCTTAAACCAGCAGAGAATGATGACTCGCTCTTTGATGGGTAACATTGTAAGGCGCAACAAAAACACAGGCTTGTCGAAATGGACCCTAGCGAGGCGGGAGGGTTCGCCCAGCTGGTCTTTAGGCGCTTTTAGTGAGTAACGGCTTAGTTTATACACTAAGCTTATCGTTAGTATTGAAAAACACAGAATCTACTGTTAGCGATTATAACTATATGTGATACTGCAACCTAAATCCGACAGTTGAATCACGAAAGTAAGCACAAGTTCTTGATGCACCTAGAAAACTAGAAAATATTTTCATCACCAATAAGGTGACCACAAAACTTTCTAATTTCCTATGCACACCAATGCCTTGCACTTCTTTTTCGCGCTCAATCGCCGAATCTAGGTTCAACGGACAGTTTTGTCTACAGGGGTGGTTATTCATCAATCTCAAGTGCAGATAATGATGGTGAACAACAATAGCAAGCGTCAATTTAAAAGTTAAGAGCTGATAATGATCAAGAATTGGATTAATCGAAAAATAAGTGCCGGTCAATGTAAAACTGCGCTGCAGGAAATAGAGATTTTCTTAGGTGCTATCAAAGCAAAAGACGACCAAGATGTGGCTATGTTAGTGGCGATAGCGACTTTGATAAGAGTCAATTTAGCCGAAAATGGAGGATTGTCGAAGCAGGTTCTCGCCGGGGAGGGTTCGCCGATGGAGCGCAAAAACTCTCAGTTATATGTCACTAATTTGGTCCGCGAATTCCAAAAGCGAGGCCAACCATTTGATGCCGCAGGCGGCATGGTATGGTTGCACAGTTTAAAAGTCCAGACCTACCCTGAATTGGTCGAAAAAGTCAGCGAACTCTGGATAGAGCTTAAAAGAGGTTTTCCCCATGTTGAAAATAAGTTGGCTGAGATCGCCGAATTAACCGGGAAAAAAACTCCAGTAACGGCGCTTAAAAGTTATCGTTATGTGCCAACCGGTATGGCGCCAGGCATTTAATCCACATCTGTAGATGTGGTCTCGATAGATTAAAAAATATTGAGTTGTTTTTGTCAAGTAGCATAGCTGACTGTGGATTATCTTTGCTATTTTATCTCGCCATTTTCCCTACTATAAATTTCATTGTTCATCTCAGGTAAATTGCCGACGAGTCATATTGACTGGCCGGTGGATTGATCTTGACTATTTTTTGTCTCTTCTATAAATTAAGTTAACTGTTTAATAAAAAAGATGATTTTTAAATTTATCAATATATGATATGAAAGCTAAAAATATTGGGTTCAGCTTGATTGAGTTAATGCTGACACTGTCTGTGCTCAGTTTGTTAATCGGTATTGCGCTGCCAAACTTTAATGATTTTATCGCAAAGCGCAGAGTTAATAGTGTTCAAGAAACCTTGATTGGCACGCTGGCTTTAGCGCGCAGTGAAGCTGTGGCTCGCGCAGAACAAGTGTCGGTCTGCGGTATTGCCAGTGGCCAAACTAACTGTCCGGCAAGCAGTGCTGATTGGTCGGCGGGTTGGGATGTGACGGTGGTTGATTCTGGTAACCTGATTCGTCATAAAGCGCAGCTACCCCCAAACATTACTATCACCTTTAGCAGTGTCAATCCCGTCACATTTGGACCATTAGGCGAGCTTGTCTCCTCTGCCAATACAACCCAAAATTTTTTAATATCTGACAGTAACTCGAGCATAACAGCGACGCTAGTATTGAGAACTACCGGCAGGTTGCGTACTTGCCAACAGTGGGACTCAACACTTAATCAATGTGTTAATTAAGCCCATTATCCATAGAGGAATTAGTCGTGCACAGCACCAGAGGGCATATTGTGAATAGATCTGCTAATTACCGACAACAGGGGGTGTCGCTGATTGAGGTGCTGGTGTCCACTGTGATCATCGCTATTGCACTATTGGGGCTGATGAGTTTACAGATAACCTCGCTAAAGACTAACCAAAGCGCCTATGCAAGATCACAGGCAAATGTGTTGGCCTATGATATTTTAGAGAGTATGCGGGTCAACTCTCCAGCGAGTCAGTACTTTAACGCGGGCAGTGTTAATGGTAGTTGTGTCGCCTTTAATCAAGCGGACGCTACGCCCAATTGTACTGCTAGCCAGATGTCCGAGGATGATACCTTTAGATGGCGACAAAAAATTGCCCGCGAGCTGACGCAGGGTGATGGTTTGGTGTGTCGCAGTGATCTGGTTGGTGATGTAGCCGGGACTCCCGATTGTGAAGCAGATAACTCCGATTTTCCGGTGGTTGTGTATATCTGGTGGGCCGATAATCGCAACGGGGATTTGTTACAGATAAGTCTTAGTGGTGAAGTATGAGGCTTAGGCGCAAGACCAGCCAGAGTGGTTTTACCATGGTTGAACTGTTGATCGGGATGCTCATTGGTCTGGTGATTATTGGCGCTGTTTTAGAGGTGATGTTTAGCAGTTTGGTTTTTCACCGCACCCAAGCGGGATTGGCAAGACTGCAGGAAAACGCTAGGTACGCGATTGGTTTTGTCACTCAAGATGTACGACTAAGCAGCTTTTTGGGCTGTGATATCAACGCAACTAAAGTGAATGTAATCGCCAATAATAGCAATGCTGTGCCTGCAGAGTTAAATTTTGCTACCACCCTCAATGGGCAGGATAATGTTGCCGCGAATACCGTCTATGCAGGGCTCACTGTCAATGTAGGTACGGATGTATTGAGCCTTAAATACGCATCTACTAAAGATATCTGCGAGATAGAAACTCATAATTCAACCAATTCAACCTTTAGCTGTTATGGAACTCACCCGTTCGTTAAAAACCAGCCATTATTGGTAACAGATTGCTCACATCGAGCCATATTTTTACAATCTAACAATGATGCTGCTAACAGTACTGTCAATATTGAGCACCAACTTATGGTTGGGCCGGCGCCAAAAAATTGTGTAAATAGTCTGGGGGTAGGTACTGTTTGTTCGACCCAAAACTATCAATTTACCAGCGGTTCAATCTTGGCGCTCAATTCCCTCGCCTATTTTGTGGCACAAAATAATTTGGGTCAGCCTGCACTTTATCGGCAACAAACGTCGATTGATGCCAGCGGGGCATTGGTTACACAGGCTAGGGAAATAGTAGAAGGGGTTGAAAATATTCAATTTTTGTATGGGGAAGACAGTAACGGTGATCAATCGGTCAATCTGTATGCCACGGTGGATAAGGTTGATTTAGACAAAGTGATTAGCTTAAGGGTCGAAATATTGCTGCGTAGTCGCGATAGTTTGGTTGATTCTCCACAAAATTATTTCTTCGCCGGCAGTGACGTTAATAGCACTGACAACCATTTGCGCAAGGTAGTTTCTACTACTATCGCACTGAGGAATCGATTATGAATAAAGCGCTTGGGCTAGTGATAGCTAAGTCACAGCAGCGCGGAGTTGTGTTGATCACTAGCCTGATATTTATTTTGGTGATTACTCTTATGGGTTTTGCCGGCATGGAAACCTCAATTCAGCAAGAGAAAATGGCCGGTAATATGCGCAACAAGCAAATGGCGTTTCAGGGGGCTGAAGCAGCCTTGTTAGCTGCTCAAGAGTACCTGGAAAGTAGTGTGTTAGATTCTTTTAATGGCACCAACGGACTGTATCAAAAAACCACTAATGGATCGGTCCGCTGGGAAGATATGAGTGCAGTGGACTGGCAAGACCCGACCAAGGTGGTTCTTCACTCCAGTGGTTTTCAAGAGTTGAGTGAGCGGCCCAGTTATTTTATTGAAACCTATGAACTCGGTGGCGATAGTGATTCTCTTGATCTCACTAAAGCTGTAGACGATTTTCAGTATTATCGTATCACCGCGAGAGCCAGAGGGCAGAGTCCGACAGCCCTGGTGATTTTGCAGAGCGTATATAGACGCTAACGTCAAAAAGCGAAAGGGATTGTGCTATGAAATTAACAAGTTACCGTAAATTTTCGGTATTAATAATGTTGCTGCTGTCAGCGAGCGGGACAGTGCCAGCGGCCGATAGCATCTCCCAAGACCCGCTGTTTTTGGTGGTTAAAGCTCAGCCTAAAGTGATGTTGAGTATGTCTAACGATCATCAACTTTTCATCAAAGCGTACACAGATTATACCGATTTAGATGAAGATGGCTTACCGGAAACCACCTATTTAGATACCATTGACTATTATGGCTATTTCGAGTCGAACCAATGTTATCTCTACAAGGCTGACGTCCGGCGATATAAAAGTCAGGGACTCGCTACCGGGGACAACTCGCACAGTTGTTCTAACACTGATAACTGGAGTGGAAATTTTTTAAATTGGGCGACGATGACGCGTATGGATGTCATCCGAAAAGTGCTCTACGGTGGCTTGAGGTCTACCGACTCGACGACCAAAACCGTGTTAGAACGAGCCTATTTGCCAAATGATTCACATGCTTTCGCCAAAGTATTTAGTACTAGCACCCAGGCACAAATGCAAGAGTTTACCCCCTATGCTCGATTCAATATAAGTATCTGTAATGTCACCTTTGATACGGATCCTAATCAGAGTTTATCGGGAAAAATATCAACCGCAACTTCCCCGCCTTTAATGAGGATTGCCAGAGGTAAATATCCGAGCTGGGCCGCCTCAGAAATACACCAATGTGCCTGGGGTAGCGGGACTCGCCCCTCCTATAATAAGCGCTTGATATACCCAGATCCAGTGGTCAGAGTTCAAGTTTGTAAATCCTATATTGCCAATTCGGATTGTCTTACCTATCCAGATGGCAATGCAAAACCCACTGGAATTTTACAAGAAAACAGCGGTAATAATTCTAAGGCGATTGATTTTGGCTTGATAACGGGTAGTTATGCCAAAAACAAATCAGGCGGGGTGTTGCGAAAAAACATTGTGCCGATGTTAGGTAATAATAATTATGATGATGAATACAGTGCTGAAACGGGTATCTTTAATTATTTAAATAGCTCACTCAGCGACCGGCACTTATATGCTAGAGGCATTATCCAAAGTTTAGATGCACTGCGCATCGCCGGTTGGAAACAAAGTAGTTCAAAGCATAAATACAGTTGTGATAGCCCGGGGAAATTGACGATTGCAAACGGTCAATGTGTTGATTGGGGTAATCCATTGAGCGAAATTTATCTAGAGACACTGCGCTATTTTTCGGGAAAATCATCGCCTACCGCCGCTTTTAATGCCAATGATAGTAACTATATCCCGGGTCTTTTCAGTCAAAGCTGGCAGGATCCTATCAGCAGTGAGCAATGGTGTGCTGATTTGTCGGTGATTACCATCTCTACAGGTTTAAATTCATTTGATACCGATCAGCTGAGTAATGATATCGACTTAAATACCAGTACCTGGGTCAATAAAGTGGGCACCGCTGAAGGTATCTTAGGTCAATATTTGATCGGCAGTGGTAGCAATAATGACAATAAGCGCTGTACCTCTAAACAGTTAAACAATCTCGATGATGCTCAGGGGATTTGTCCTGAAATGCCGACTCTCGAAGGGGGTTACCATCTGGCTGGGATGGCATATTATGCCCGTACCAATGATTTGCGCAGTGATAGAGAGGGCATGCAAACATTGACCACTTACGGTATTTCTCTGGCTGAGAGTTTACCTAAATTTGAAATTCCGGTCGGTAGTAAAATCGTCTCTTTACTGCCTGCCTGTCGTGCGCGAAACAATAGTTCTACAGATTGGCGCGATTGTAGTATTTTGGATCTGCAAATAAAAGAGCTCAATAGCGATGGAACTAAAGGAGCTTTTGATGTTGTTTGGGAAGACTCCAGCTGGGGCAATGATTTTGACGTGGATGGCATCGTCCGTATTGCATTTTGTGTCGCGGAGAAATGCGATGTTAATCCAGGCACTGGGAAGCTTCGTGTCACTATAGATTTGCGACAAATTGGCGCCGGTCATACCTTAAATTTCGGCTATATTGTCACAGGTACCTCAACCGACGGTGCCTTTTATGAGCTGAGTGCGAGTGGTAATATTGACTATATGCAAAGCCCTCCCTCTCAGTATGTGAAAACGAAAGTCTTTTCCCCTGGAACCTCTAGCGCTAAACAATTGAAAAATCCGCTCTGGTATATGTCTAAATACGGCAATTTCACTGAGCTAAATGAGAGTGCCTTCCCAGTGCCCGACCTTGAAACTGAATGGGATGTATTGCCTGAAGGCGCACCTGATGGAGTGCCCGATGGCTATTTTAAAGCCACCAATCCTGCGGCATTACAGGATTCGCTGAATCAAGTGTTTGATAGTATAGCGTCGCGCAGACCAACATCGGCAGCCATCGCGAGCAATAGTACTAGCTTGCGCAGTAATGCCAAAATATACCAGGCGCGCTTTGAAAGTGATAATTGGGGTGGTCACTTGCTAAGCTATCCACTGGCTAACAGTACCGGAGTCGTCGGTGAGGTGCTCTGGGATGCGGCTGAACTCATTCCCGTCGCCGCCAATCGTAAAATATTTAGTTTTAATACCCAGACACAGCTCCCGGTAGTGTTTCAGCATGGAAATCTCGGTGCTGTACAACAGGGACAGTTAAGTGCTGCCCAAGTCGCTTATTTGCGAGGAGATCGCAGTGCTGAAGGGACTACCTTTCGACAGCGAGCATCATTATTAGGGGATATTATTAATGCCAATCCACTCTACGCTGGGCGAGAAAATTTCAATTACTCCAGCATGAGCGATTATTCAGAATACTTACTGGGTAGCAGTGAAAGCTGGGACAAGAATGATCGCCAGCAGATGTTGTATGTCGGGGCGAACGACGGCATGTTACATGGCTTTTTGGGCAGTGGAGATACTAGCGAATACTGCGACATCACTATTTCAGATTGTGAAGGTGAGGAGGTATTTAGCTATATTCCCAAAGCGCTCTACAGCAATCTAGCCAAGTTGACCTCGACTAATTACCAGCACCAATTTTATGTAGATGGCTCGCCTACCTACTCTGATGCCTACCTAAATTATGAAGGTACCTCATCTAGATGGGGTAGTGTGTTGGTGGGAACGTTAGCGGCCGGTGGCAAGGGAATCTTTGCGCTGGATATTTCAGATCCCATGAATTTTAGCAGTGCAGATGTACTTTGGGATAAAGATAATACCGATACCGGCATGGCTGATTTAGGTTTTACTTTTAGTCGGGCCAGCATTGTTAAAATGGCTAACGGCAAATGGGTGGCTGTTTTTGGCAATGGCTATCAAAGCGCCAATCACAAAGCGGTTCTGTATATTGTAGATTTACGCACGGGTGCGCTGATAAAAAAGATAGCCGCAGGGACTCAAGGCAACAGCACCTTATCTAACGGCCTCTCTACGCCTATTGTTATCGATAGCAATGCCGATAAAATAGCCGATACTATTTACGCTGGAGATTTATACGGGAATTTATGGAAGTTTGATGTGTCCAGTTCGTCCGTGAGTAATTGGGGCGTAGCATTGCAAAATGAGGGTGTTGATCAGCCTCTTTTCACCGCTTGTAGTAGTGAGAGTTGTACCAGTGCTAACATTCAGCCTATTACCGCAAAACCTGAAGTGATAAAGGCCAGTGGTGGCGGTAAGCTGGTGCTCTTTGGCACCGGTAAATATTTTTCAGCAAGTGACCGCAGTGTCGGAACCAATGTTAATAGCTTTTATGCGATCAAAGATCTCGATGTAGCAGTGACAGCGCGCAGTGAGTTACTGGCGCAAAGTATCATCACCTCCTCGACAGTACAGGCAGATAGTTTGGTCACTTTTAAAGCAGGCTTTCGACTCACTACTAATTATATCGACAGTACTAAGCAAGGTTGGTATTTAGATTTTGATGATAGTCGCGATCGGGGGGAACGGGTGGTTGCCGATTCTATAGTGGCCAATGGAACGGTATTGTTCACGACTATTATTCCTGATACTGCAGCCTGTAGCGATGGTGGTTCTAGCATATTTATGTTGCTAGATGCGCAATCTGGGGCTAGATCTAGTACCCACTCCTTTGATTTCACCGGAAATGGCACTATTGATGCTGAAGATAAGATCAAATACGACGACAATGGTGATGGTGTCATCGATGGCTCGGATGTCGCGGTAGCGGCGAGTGGCAGGCGGTCTAATTTGGGCATGGCAAATACCCCCAGCACTGTTGGCAATAAGCTCTATGTGGGTGGAACGGGCAGTGATGGTGATGATACCGGTATTGAAAAAATAACTATTGAGTCAAATTCAGCGCGTACCGGACGTATATCTTGGACGCAGCTTAAATAAAGGCACCGTCGGTTAAACGAGGCATGGCTGAATCAAGATGTCTGAGTAAACATCACCCGAAGGTAGGGGAAACGGCAATCAGCGGAGTCACAGTGCTGCCGCTGCTTGGCTATGAATCTTTTTCTAACGCTTAATCTCGAACCTAGTTATCATCTCTTTTGGCCCAGTCATGAGGCTCACGCAATGTTTAACTTAGCCCTTTAGCGAGTTGTTTCTGGCTAGAGGTACCGCTGTTTTAAAATCCCCGGGGTAGCTTAGGGTCTATTCGCTACTTTGCTCGCTCCATGACGGTTTTCAGCTGGGTGACGCCTTGACTAAGTAACTCCTCTGCTGCCCCGCTAAAGCCCAATAACAATCCCTGCTGTGGATTGTTGGCATAATGAGCGGAGAGGGCGGGGGCATAAATACCTTGGCTGGCCAGTCGTTGCTCAATGTATCTATCATCCCAGTCAAAAGAATGATTTTTAATATGAGCCAGTAAGTGCATACCCGATTCAGGGAGTTCGACCTCTAATTGATCGCCGAGTTGTTGGCTTAATAAGGCGTGTAAGAAGTCCCGTCTCTGCTGATAGCAGCGACGCATGCGGCGCAGATGACTGGCAAAACGTCGATGACTAATGAAATCTGCCAGTGCCGGTTGGATGGGGATATTGGCTAAATTACCGAGGCTAGATTGTGCCTGTAAAAAGGATGAGATCAGTGCTGGTGGTACAATCAGGTAGCCGATACGCAAGGTTCTAAACATCAACTTGGAAAAACTGCCGACAAAAATGACCGTTTGTCGATCGTCTGGGTATTGCTGTTTGGCCATACTAAACAGGGGGGCTAGTGGTGGTTTATGGTATTGAAATTCTGCATCGTAATCATCCTCGACCAGCCAGCAGTTGTGCTGCTGGCTGTACTCTAGCCAGGCTAAACGCCGTTCGGTAGACATAGGCAATCCCAGTGGATATTGTCGCGCTGCACTCATCCACGCTAAACTCATGGGCGCAGCGGGAACTTGCATACCCTGCTTATCGACATCAATATGACTTAATTGTGCCCCCAGTGTCTTTAAACTATGTTTCAACAGTGGATAGCAGGGGTTTTCTAATGCGACCTCCTTTCCCGATAGTGACAGAGCTTCTGCAATCAGCGTCATAGAATCTCGACTACCCGCGGTGATGATCACTTGCTCTGGCTCACACTCTAGATTGCGCACCGCTTTTAGGTAACGTGAAACTGTCTCACGCAGCGGCCAATAGCCTCCCTGAGGGACGTGGCGCAGCAAATTGCTATCGGGGTGACGCCACACTCTAGCGAGACTACGCGCCCACTCAGCCGCTGGGAATTGCTCAATGTCGGGCCCAGATTCAAAAAAACCACTCGGTATCTGCTCAGTAGGTAGGGGGCGTTGGCTGCTGGGTGCTTGCTCGATAGTGGCGGATTTTTTGGTTTTTAATTGGGAGACAAAAATTCCGGCACTGGGGCGGGTAATTAATATGCCCTCGGCAATTAATTGATCGTAAGCGTTGAGTGTCGAGGTACGCGAGATACTTAACAGTTTCGCCAGTTTTCTGCTGGACGGTAGCTGATTGCCGGCTATTAATCGCTGTGTGGAAATCAGTTGACGAATGTGTGCGGCTAGTTGCAGGTATAAAGGTTGTGGATTTCTCACGTCGACATTGATGTTCAAGGTGGCTAAGTCATCTTCTAAGCTCATAACTGGTATCTTATAAATATAAAAAAGTGGTTATTTATTAAATACCAATCATTACTTAAAATGTCAAATACTTAGCAAGCTATTTGGGATGGAAAATGGAAACTACAGAGACTCAGGTTCAGCCAATAGGTCAGCAATTAGCCGCTTGGCAGGGGGCCACTAGACCAATAGCGGCCATTCTTAGCGGTCGTTATTGCGAGGTTGCGCCCTTGAATATCGCAGAGCATGCCGCTGCGCTGTTTGCGGCTTTTAGCCTGGATGAGACCGGTCAAAATTGGACTTATTTACTGGCGGAGCCGCCACCAGATTTTGCAGAGTTTTCCAGCAGACTGCGAATCAATTGTAGGGACAGTGACCCGTTGTTTTACGTGATTATTGATAAGGATACGCAGTTGGCAATCGGCATAGCATCGCTGATGAGGATAGACCCAGACAATGGAGTGATAGAAGTGGGGCATATTCATTTTTCGACTGCATTGCAAAGAACGCCCTTGGCGACAGAGGCGATGTACTTATTGATGAAGCAGATCTTCGACTGGGGATATCGCCGCTACGAGTGGAAGTGCGACAATTTAAACGCCCCTTCCAAAAAAGCGGCGCTGCGTTTGGGATTCAGCTTTGAGGGAATATTTCGTCAAATGCTGGTCTACAAAGCGCGCAACCGAGACACCGCTTGGTTCTCTATATTAGATAGCGAGTGGCCGAGGCAGAAAAATGCGTTTGAGCGCTGGCTAGCGGTGGATAACTTTGATCAAAAGGGACAGCAGAGGCAGTCTCTGTCAGAAATAGTTAGCAAGTTAGCAAGTTAGCAAGTTAGAAAGTTAAAAAGTTAAAAAGTTATATTGGGAGTATTAAATGGCAGTACAAGTAACAGCGTTGCATCAAGACGATAGAGAGCAATGGGAAAAGTTATATAACGCTTACGCGGAATTTTATAAAGTACCGATGAATAGGCAGATATTAGATCAGGTGTGGCAGTGGATATTTGATCCAGAGCAACGTTTTTTTTCGTTGGTTGCCAAAGACGAAACAGGCGTGGCAGTAGGCTTGATGCACTACCGTGAAATGCACTCGCCACTGCGTGGTGCGCAGGTTGGATTTTTAGATGACTTGTTTGTCGAGCCAAACTGTCGAGGCGGCGGTGTCGCAGACTTGCTGTTTGCCAGATTAAAACAAGAGGCAAAAACCAACGGCTGGCCTTTTACCCGCTGGATAACCGCGGAGAATAACTATAGAGCGCGGGCGGTTTATGATCGATTGGCAGATAAAACGCCGTGGCTGACTTATCAGTTGAGTTCGGACTAAGTGGTGCTAAATCAGTGCTTAAATGAGGCCTCTGAGTGAGGCCTCTAGGTTTCATGGAAGTTGACACAAATCTGCAAAGGCCGTGCTAGCTATTATCTAAGGGAAAAATTCTTAGTACTGGCCTACGTCGAAGATTTTACGATGGCTAAAATTTGTAGAAGGCGACAGACTCTTGTAATTGTGCAGCAACTGACGATATATACTCACTTGATTGACTGTTTTCCTTAGATTGTGAGGCAGAATCTTTTGCTGCAGAGTTGATATTGGTAATGCTTTTATTAATTTCAGATGAAAGCTTTTGCTGCTGTTCTGAAGCAGTGGCAATATGCTGGTTAATATCGAAAATTTGCGCCACCGACTGGCTAATTTTTTCTAAGTTTTTAATCGCATCACCGGCAGTCTCTGAGACGGACAATGCCCCCTCGGAACCCTCGCCCATCACCTTGATGGTATTCTCTACATTTTCTTGGAATTTATCAATCAGGGTTTTAATCTCAACGGTAGACTCTTTGGTTTGTTTGGCTAAATTGCGCACTTCGTCGGCGACCACAGCAAAACCTCGGCCATTTTCACCGGCACGGGCCGCTTCTATGGCTGCATTTAATGCCAGCAAGTTGGTCTGCTCCGCAATAGTACTGATCACATCTAAGACTGAGCCGATGTCGCGGCTATTATTTTCTAATTCGCTGATTACCTGGGCAGAAGATTGCAGCTTGTCGGTTAAACTATTGATGGATGAGCCCACTTGGTTAATAGATGTCATTCCCAGGCTAACAAATTCGCTCGCCTCTCTGGCATTGTTAGCGGCCCTCTGCGTGCTTTCGTTGATCTCATTACTGGCAATTAACATGCTATTCGCCGCTTGCTCTAGTAAGTCTGATTCGCTCTGCTGATGCATGGCCAACTGATAAGTTTGCTGTGAAACTTTAGTATTGGTAATTGAGGCCTGTTGCAGGCTTGCAGAATAGGCGGGGATGGCCGAGAAAGAGTGCTTTAAATTACTGACAAACTGATTAAATAATAAACTTATTTCAGTTAGTTCGTCGCTGCCGCCGATGTCTAATTTTGCCGACAAATCACCCGATGAAAGTGCTACTTCCCCGAGGTGATCTTTCAAAAATTTGAGTCGTTTGAGAATGCTCAAAGCAGTAAATAATACCATTAAGATGGTTAAAAGAATAAATCCAGCGCTGGTATAGAGTAGCTTGGTTTTGATGAAGCTGATTTCACTAGCGACTTGCTCGGTTATCTTTTGGTTTAATTGGCTGAATATTTGCTCAGTTTCGTGTACCGCATTACGCATCTCTCCCTGTAGACCCTGGTCGTGTGTCAGACCTAATTGTAGATAGTTTTCATGCAGGGTTAAAAAACCCTCTTTATAGCTGCTCATCTTTAATTGCAATGGCTGCTGTCGTTCGTTACTCAGCGAGGAGAGGCTTAACTGCCGTGAGAATCTTTCGAAATTATCAATAAATTTAACCATATATTTCGGCTGTTTACGCATAATAAAGTCTTTCTCATTGCGGCGTAATAACAGCATGCTGGCGGTTAATTCGATTAAGTTGTGTTCATGCAATAGCGATTCTGCATCGTGTACAGCGTTTCTCAAATCTCCGCGTAAGCCCTGTTTAGGAGAGAGGCCTATCTGCTGGTTAATCTGGACTATGGTCTTAAAAGAGGCGAAATAATCGTCTAACAAGGCAGTTAATGGGACTAATGGATCTTCTCTAACCAGCGATGATTCTGCAATAGCAGTATTTAAACGGCTAATGGTTTGCTGCAGAGTCTGGGAGTTGACAATAAATTTATCAAGGTACTTGGTATCCAATCTGGCGAGAAAGTCTTTTTCATTACGGCGTAATGTCAGCATTAACACCTCGCTCTCTTGCACCAGTTGTTTGGTTTGATTGAGTAAACTGATCTGATTAATGGCGTTAATGGCGATGAAGGTTAATATCACTAAAAAGGCGGCGACTAAGCCTGCCAAGCAATACAGTTTTGCTCTGATCGAATAATTGTTCATAGGGTTCCGTTTCAAGTAGAGGGCTACTAGAGTTTATTCTGGTGGTTAATATGGCAGCATCAAGCAGGCTTGATAAAATAGAATTCTTTATTGGGAGATCTTATAAACGGATCACCACTCTTGCAGCAATCAACTTCTTTAAGGAAAAGTCTCAGATCCCCAACAAGGTGCGAGATTATAGCCCATAAAAGAACGTTCTATATTTCATTTGTGTTAAGTTTTCGTGAAGGTTTTGTGACAGGGCGTTGTGCTGTTGGTCTTTTATTTACGAGGAGTATAATGTGTGATTTTTAAAGTGTTAATTATGAGTTCATTTTGAAGGTTTTTTCTGTGAATGATAAATGCAATATAGAGCCCGCAACAGCGTTTAAAATATTGAGATCAAAGTCTCAAACCTAGAGAGAATTATGACTAATTCAGAGGAGCTAGCGATTCAGTGAGTAGCTTAATTAGCGGTAATCTAATCGCTAAAAAAAGTGCTGCACTTGATGCTGGTGTCCTTTACCTTGTTGTCTAGTAGTCGGCTATTGATGCATGGGCAATCATGATGTTTTGACTGGTATTAACCCAGATAGCCTACTAGTTAATGTATCTGGAAAGCTTCCGCGTATTGCTCATGCTTTGTAGGCAGCTGTTATAGACAGTGAAGCTGGCCGAAGGGTAAATACAGGGATGTTATATTCAGGAGCAATGGTATGCGGCGATGCCATGGAGAGCAAAGAGCGAAGCTGGCTCTTTATGAAATACGCAGCCTAGTTTGATGTGGCCAGTACATAATGGAGCAGACATAAAAAAACCCAGTCTCTCTCTAAATTAGGAAAGGCTAGGCTTAGTTATAAAAGATGCCTTTCGATATTTTGACCTCTGGTCAAAAATCTATTGGCTCATGTTTTCAGTTGAGACTGAAAAATGATTGGTGCCCGGAGGCGGAATCGAACCACCGACACGAGGATTTTCAATCCTCTGCTCTACCGACTGAGCTATCCGGGCAAATCTTAATCTCGACAAACGCTGTGTTGTTTGAAGAGGCGCGTATTAAACCTTTATCTCGAAGGACTGTCAACAGAGAATAGTTATAAAGTTTAACTTTTTGTGATTTGTTATGAATACGCTTTAGCTTGGTATATTAAATGATCAGCTCGACTTTTTTTCGGGCACATAACCTTCAACTTTGGCGTAGTCGTTGCTCTGCATAAACTTTGTCATCTCTTCTTGCAGTAATGCTCGGCTGCTGGGGTCGATCATGTTTAGATGCTTTTCATTGATAATCATGGTCTGGTGATTGAGCCACTCTGCCCAGGCTTTTTTGGAAATGCTCTCGAAAATTTCCTGACCTTTAGGGCCTGGATAGGGTGGCTTGGCTAAACCCTCTAGTATTTCTTTGTATTTAATGCAATTTACAGTGCGCATAGTGTTACCTTAAATTTCTAATGCTATTAATTAATACTGTGCCAGTAATTTTTTCACTGGGGCGGCGAGGCCAATATTGACGGGTTGCTGGCTGTTATACCAGAGTGTGTTCACCGCTTCCATGATTTGCTGGCCATCTTGGTTTAATCTGATTTTCACCGGGGTTATATCCAAATGGAAGTGGCTGAAGGTATGGCGCACCGGTTCTAGATAAGTGGCGCTATTAATGTCTATATCGAGCTGTAACTCACTGGCACAGTCACGCAGGTCAGCAATTTGCGGTAGCCCCCAAAGACCACCCCACAAGCCACTAGGGGGACGTTGGTAGAGTAGCTTCTCACCAGCACTGTTTTCTATTAACAACATTAGGGTCTGCCTAACGGGCAAGATTTTTTTAGGTTTCGAGTAGGGAAATTCTGTCACTCGCTGCTGCTCTTTGGCCGAGCAGCCGGTCAGTATCGGGCATATGTCACACTTGGGTTTGCTACGGGTGCAGAGGGTGGCGCCCATGTCCATCATCGCCTGGGTATAATCTGCTGATCGGCCGTAAGGGGTATGGTGTTCGGCGTATTGCCATAACTGTTTGGCGATGGCGCTTTTACCGCTCCAGCCCTCTACCGCATAAAAGCGGGCCAAGACTCTCTTGACGTTACCATCGAGAATAGCGGCGCGTTTATTACTGGCGATCGACAAAATAGCCCCTGCGGTGGATCTGCCTATTCCCGACAAGTTTTCTAATTCGACGACGGTCTGAGGAAACTCTCCCGCGTGTTGCTCGACCACTTGGCGAGCCGCTTTGTGTAAATTTCGCGCCCGTGCATAATAACCAAGCCCTGTCCACAAGTGGAGAACTTCATCGAGGTCTGCGGCAGCGAGTTGGTAGACATCGGGAAATTTTTCAACAAAGCGTTGGTAGTAGGGGATCACCGTGGTCACTTGGGTCTGCTGTAGCATTATCTCAGAGATCCAAGTGAGATAGGCACTCTTGTGTTGCTGCCAGGGCAAGTCGTGACGACCATGTTGGTCAAACCAATGTAGCACGGCGCCACTAAACTGTTCGGCACTGTAATTTACTAAAGCCAATTAAAATAGTCCCTTGAGTAAGCCTTTTAATTTATCTTTCACTTTTTCTTCCACTTTCTGTTGCAGCTCTTGCTGCTGTTCTTTAATACTGCCACCGAGTTCTTTCTCGAGCTTTTTCTGCAATTTATCCTGGATGGCCTTTTTAACGATATCTTTTACCACGGATAGATCTGGCTTACACAAAGTGAGGGGATCGTCAGAGAACTTGCCCTTGCAATCTATCGGCCAGACAATGCCCTGAATCTTATTATTCACCGAGCAACTTTTATTAAACAGATTGTCTTGTATCTTTAAACCTAAACGATAATTAAGTGTCTGCTTTGCCAAGTTAACACTACCTTTACCACTGGCATTGATTGCGTCTAAATCAGCGTTGAAATTTTGATTGCTGACCACGCCGTTTTTAAGTTTGAAGGTGCCGGTTATGCTAGCAAAAGGGGTCGATTTGTCGACGGCTTGGGTGCTGCTGGCGAGCCCGCCTAGCGAGGCCACCTTGTTGATGGTTTCACACATTTCCTGTGCGGCATTGATCCCTTGAATAACACCTTCTGCCAAAGAGAGATCAATGTTACCCGATAGACTGTTGACTAGGCTGTATATAGATTGACCACTAAGGGTTAGCTGGCTGTTGATGCCTAGGGTGCCGGTCATCATCTCGCTCTGTGCAAAATCGTGGAGTACTGGGCCAATCTGTAAGTTTTTCACTGTATTGTTGATTTTCAGCTGCAGCGGTTGCTGACGCGCATCCAAGGTTATCTGGCTGGTTATGGCGCCTGCATAGGCGTTCATATTAAGCTTAGTTATTTTCACCAGCCCTTTATTTGCATCTAGGTTAAGCGCTAAGCTAGTGATGTTAGTTTTCTGGTATTGAATTTTCTTAAAGGTTAGCTGTCCTTTAAGGCTTAAATCACGCAATGGTTGCATCGGGATAATGATTTCTTTTGAGTAACCTGTCGCTGTCGTGGTTGCCTTTGTCTGGGTGGTTTTTTGAGCCGTTGTTGGCGTGCCGCTTGACGCATTCTTAGCTGGCGCTGCAGCGGCTGGTAAATAGTTATTTAGATTGATGCTATCGCCCTGCAGGTTAAATCCGATGAGACCGCTGGCCAGTTGATAACTGGCGTCACCCTGTATGTTGGTGTTATCTATGGTCACTAACAATTTGCTGAATTGTAACTGCGTTGCGCTGCCGATGATATCAGTGCTCAGAGAGATCGCCCGCAAGCTATCAGGATCGCCAGTCACGATGGCAGGCAACTTGAATTCTGCCATTAATGCTTTTAAGTCAAAAGGCTGAATGGCAATATTACCTTTTATATTGCTGTATTGATCACCACTTAACTGTAACTTGCCGGTTGCCTTTAAAGCGGCACTGGTGATGCGTAAGTTATCGACGGATATGCGGTTGGTCTTCAGGTTTAGATCAAGGTCTGCATTTAGCGCTAAACTGAGTTCTCTGTCGGTGATGACGGTGACTTTACTGCTCAGATCTTCAATGCGAAATAATAATTGCTCGAGATTTATATCGAAATTACCGGCTAGAGCGATGCTGGCTTTGATGGGTTGTTTATTCGCTTGCTCTGCAGATAAATCAAAGCTCAACTCTGCTTTAAAGGGTTTGTTACTGGTGATGCGCTCAGTGGTTAGATTGAAGTTTTTGATGCTGGTATGCTGGCCAGCCACGTTATCAGCGTAGTTAATCGTTGCATCGGTAATGTTGATGCTTTCAATGTCGATATTCTTAATGCTGATGGCATTTTCTGCGGGTGAGCTGGTGGTTACTTTAGGCTCTGTCTTAAGGGTGGTAGAGGTGTCTTTTTCAGTACTGCTTACTGTGTCGCTAGCGCTAGTCTGCTGCCAATTGTTGTGGTCTTTATCCTTGACTAAATTTAGCACTAGGCCCTGAATATTAATGGCTTTCATTTGCACATCGCCTGATAGCAGCGGTATGAGCATGACTGATACTTGGGCACTTTCCAGGGCGGCTAAGGTTGCCTTATTGGGATAACCGGCGGTGATCGAATTGATTTCTAAGCCAATAGAGGGGTAAATTGACCAGTTGATATCGCCGTTTATTTGTAACTCAATGTTGGCGTTATCCAGAGCTGCCTGCTGAATGTCTGTTTTGAAATCATTAGGATCAAGTAACAAGCCTAATAGAGTGGCGCCGGTGACAGCGAGTAACAAAACGGCGGCTATGGTTATCGCCAAAATTTTAAATATCTTTTTCATTTACGTTCCCTGTCTCATGCATTAATTAGAGCCATTGTGACATGAGTTAAGTGAAAATGCTTGCAGCTTAATCAGAAAGTCTAAGCAGCTCGGCTATTAATTATTGAGCAGTAAAATTACCGCCATAGCACTGTCACCTTTGGGTGCTTGTATATATACTTAAAGCCAAATGATAAAGGGGAAGTAACCCCTAGCGAAGCTGAAGAGTTGTTCAGTGGATCCTCTAACCTAATTCAACTGTCGAATTTAGGTTTAACCGTGTAATTAAAGGGTAGGCCAGCATGTCTGAGCGCAAGGCGACAATCAATAGAGAAACCAATGAAACTCAAATTACGGTCACTATTAATTTAGATGGAACGGGTAAATTCCAAGCCGACACTGGAGTGCCTTTCCTTGAGCATATGATGGATCAAATTGCCCGTCACGGATTAATTGATATTGAAATTGAAGCCAACGGCGATGTGTATATTGATGACCACCACACAGTGGAAGATATCGGTATAACGCTGGGCCAAGCTTTCAAACAGGCAGTGGGGGATAAAACCGGGATTGTGCGCTATGGGCACTCCTACGTACCTTTGGATGAAGCTCTTTCTCGAGTTGTTATTGATTTCTCGGGCCGTCCCGGGTTGTTCTTTAACTGTGAGTTTACCCGCGGCAGTATCGGTGGCTTTGATACCCAGCTGTTTTGGGAGTTCTTTCAGGGATTCTCTAATCACGCCGGGGTCTCATTGCATATCGATAATCTCAAGGGCTTTAATGCACATCACCAAGCTGAGACTATTTTTAAGGCGTTTGGCCGCGCACTGCGCATGGCATTGACAGTAGATGCACGAGCGCCAAATTTAATGCCGTCCACTAAGGGTAGTTTATAATCATGAGTACAGTGGCCGTCATTGATTACGGTATGGGTAATTTACACTCGGTGGCTAAAGCACTGGAGCACGTGCAGCCCAATGTTAAGGTACTAGTCACCGCTGACCCGCAAATTATTGCCGATGCCGACCGCGTTATTTTGCCGGGCGTCGGTGCTATTCGCGATTGTGTCGCACAAATGCTCGCTCAGGGGGTCGATGTTGAAGTTGCCGATACCTTGCGCAGCGGTAAACCTTTTCTGGGTATTTGTGTGGGTTATCAAGCGCTGATGGACAGCTCAGAAGAAAATGGTGGCTCCCAGTGTCTAGGTGTTTATCCGGGTGAGGTTAAACAGTTCGCCCAAGGTATGGTTGAAGATGGCGGGCGTTTAAAAGTACCGCACATGGGCTGGAATCGAGTCAGTCAAACGATTGATCATCCCCTGTGGCAAGGCATAGCAGATAACAGCCGTTTCTATTTTGTGCACAGTTATTACGTGGCGGCGAAAAATACCGCGCAGGTGGCGGGTACTTGTCATTACGGGATTGATTTCGATGTCGCTTTAAGTGATAAAAATGGCTTTTGTGTACAGTTTCATCCCGAGAAAAGCCATACGGCAGGTTTGCAGTTACTGACTAACTTTCTCAATTGGGATGGTAAGTTGTAACCTCACCTTTAGCCTGAGGATTGTTTCTTAGGCTGTCTTTTACACAACACTAATACAGTGAACAGAACATGGCATTAGCAAAACGAATTATTCCCTGCCTCGATGTTGAAAATGGCCGCGTGGTAAAAGGCGTGCAGTTTTTAGACATTCGCGATGCGGGTGATCCGGTCGAAGTGGCCAAGCGGTATAACGAGCAGGGTGCAGACGAAATTACCTTTTTGGATATTACCGCCACGCATGAAGGTCGTGACACTATGGTGCACACCGTTGAGAAAATGGCCTCTGAGGTGTTTATCCCCTTGACGGTAGGAGGGGGGATTCGCAGTTGTGAAGATATCCGTACGATGCTCAATGCCGGTGCCGATAAAGTATCGATCAATAGCGCCGCGATCTACAACCCCGATTTTGTGCGTGAAGCCGCTGAGCGGTTTGGCTCACAGTGTATAGTAGTGGCTATCGATGCGAAGCAGGTATCTGCAGCGGGAGCCGAAAAACGCTGGGAAATTTTCACTCACGGTGGGCGAAAATCTACCGGGATAGATGCGCTGCAATGGGCGATTAAAATGGCTGAGTATGGCGCCGGAGAAATACTACTGACCTCGATGGACCAAGATGGGGTGAAAAATGGCTATGATCTCGGTGTGACCAAGGCAATTTCAGATGCGGTGAATATTCCGATTATCGCCTCAGGTGGGGTGGGTAACTTACAGCACCTGGTGGATGGTGTGAAACTCGGTGGTGCAGATGCGGTACTGGCAGCGTCTATTTTCCACTTTGGTGAATACAGTATTGAGCAGGCGAAAGAATTTATGCGCCAGCAGGGCATCGAAGTTCGCTAGTGACAGCCCGCTACGTTGTTGGCGGGTTTTATAAACTTCTGATAGGCAATCGCCTGTGTTGCACTTAACTCCAGTGTTTTACACAACTGATAGTTTAGTGCTGCACGCGACAATTTTTCTCCATTAGCTTACCGTTTGTGCCGTGTCGACTAATACTGGCAATGGGAGTTTGGGAGAGTGATCTTCGGTGAGCTCCATTGCTTGGTGGCTGGCCTCTAATGCCTTGGTATGTTCGCCTAAGCTCTCAAGCAACTGTGCCAGAGATCGATAGGCATCGATACTAGGTTGTAGCGTGATGCTATGTTCAAAATGAACCACTGCCTCTTGCCACTTTTGATTAAACATTGCCAATCGCGCGGCGCATAACAATAATGCGGCATTCTCCGGTTGGTTTTTTAGCCAGCTGATCACTAAATTGTATTGTTTACTGGTATCCGATGAATTAATGGTGCCGTAGAGATCGATTAGATTGTTATCCCAAGAACCTTTAATCTGTGCGCGTAAAAATTTCTCGGCTTGGTCGGGGGCTTCTGCCTCTAACAGTGCACGCGTGTAAGTGATGATCAATTTACTGTTTTGATTGAGCGTATTAGGCAGGGCTTTCCAGCTTTTAGTCAGTGCTTTTACCTTGGCGTTGGCGGTGCTTTCTACCGGTAGCTTGCTGAGTAAATTACTGAGCATCTGTGCGTGGCAATTTGATTCTATGGCGAATAGTTGCTCGGTGGACATAACCTGAAGCTTACGCAATTTAGGCAGTAGCGAAATCAGTTCATCCCAGCTTTTCTGACTCTGCTGTAAATCGGCTAGATCGCGTAGTATGCCCGTGTGTTTAGGGGCTAAGCTATGCAGGCGTTTTAAGGTGACCACGGCCTGGGCGTTATTGCCCCGATCGATTTGTACTTCGGCTTCTTGCAGGCCTATGCTGACCTCTGCTTCAGGTGCTACTTCACGGGCTTTGGCAAAGAACTCATCGGTATTGGCTATATGGCCCTGTTCGTGGGCGGCTTTGGCTGCGCCCAAATAATTGATCAGTGGTTGGGCGGCGATCGGTGCTGTCTGTGAGAGTAATCGCTGTGCTTGCCACCACTGCCCTTCAGATAGTGCAATTAACCCTTTGTAGGTGCGTTTTTGGGCGGTGCGAGCAATGCGGTTTTTACGCCATAAACCAAATTGTTTGGTGGGTAGGCTCAACTTAAAGAACAAGTTAACTGCCCAGTGGGTGAACAGAAAAGCCACAAAGCAAAATAATAATAGCACCCATATACTGGTTTCTAAGGTGGTATTATCATAGGAAATAAGCACATAACCTGGGTCTTGTACCATTTTCTCACCGATGAATGCACCGGCACCTAGTACCACAAAGAGCAAGATCAAAATGGCTTTCATTGGCCCTGCACTCCCGCCTTAATCTCAGAGCTCTGCTTTACATAAGCTTTAAGAGTATTCAAGGAGCCTGCAATGCTCGGCAATGGTACGCTTATCTGCTGCTCTTTTAGCGTCTGTAATCCTTTGAGTAAAGCTTGGCTGGTGCCATCTTTAGCTTGAAAGTGAGTCTGTATGATTAATTCAGCTTTTTCTATACTGCGTTGGTAGGGTAGTTGTTTGCGTTGCAGTAATGCCAATTGAGTTTGCTCGAATAAGATATGCAAGTTTTGCAGTAAAGCCGCTTGTTGCGCCGAGCTTAACAGTGGCTCTATGGCGCTATCTCGATGGCGAATGACCACCAATTTTTGCAATTTGCTGCTAGCTTTGTCCCAAATTTTAGCAAAACTACTTTGCTGTGCATCGGCAACCGCTTCAGTGGCGACTGAGTCTATAATGCTCGGCAGCTGCTTTTTGTCGGTGACGGGCACTAGTTTAAGCTGGTTAATCTGAGCGCTAAGGGCGTCAATTTTGAGGTATAAACCCTCTTGGTCGACCACTGGCACGGCCGATAACGCGGCGATATCGGTGGCGAGCGATTTGCGAACCGAAAAAATAGAGACATCGTCGGTTTGCTGTAGAATGCTATCGGCCGATTTGAGTAGGGCGATTGCGCCAATCGGGGTGTTTTCCATTAATACTCGCTGATTGGCGAGGCGCAATAAGTACTCAACTTCGGCGAGTAGCCAGTCCTTGCGAGTATTTTGTTGCAGACCCGAAGCTTCAACTTGTTGGATGCTCTTGGTGAGACGGGCCTGTAGTGCCGCTATGTCGTTTGATTTTTGGACCTCGGCCTGCTGCAAGGAGACCAAATTAGTATTGACTGATTGAATCGCAGTCTGCGCCTTGGCGATGCTTTCATCCGCGGCGCTCTTTATGCTATTGGCGGTATCATTGGCCGAGCTAATGCCGCTACTTAGGGCCAGTTGTAAGCTTTTTAGCTGTGCGTTGGCGCTGGCGGCGGCACTGTTTGTCTGTATGCTTTGGTAATATTGAAACCCGCTGAAGCCCAGTGCAGTAATCGCTATCACCAGAGCCAGTACAGCCGATTTATTACTGCTCTGTTTGGTCTCTGCTGTGTTTGATGGAGGAAGCTTAGCCTCAGTAGTGGCGGTGTTTTTTACGCGCTCTTTTGTCTCAGTGCGGGCCTGAGCGGTGTCGACAGCGCTTTTGGTGGGGGGCTTTAGCGGTTTTTGCTGTTTTTTATGGACGGTTTTGGCGGGTATATCACTCTTTGTGCTCGCCGCTGAGGAGGTTTTTTCCGGTTTGCTGTCAGTGCTTGCCTGCTCAGGTTTGTCGCCGGTCTTGGTCGATTTCTGCTCAGTCGCTGTTATTGCTGACTGGTCATCGCTCACGGGATCAGTCTTAGCAAGCTGTTGCTTGTCTTTGGCCGTTTGGGGGGCTAAATCTGGCGTAGATTTAGTCGCGGTAGTCTCTTTACTCTCTGTGACTATCTTATCTTTTTTCTTCATTGTCAGCTTCCAAGCCTCTTACTAAAAGTAGTGCATTGAGCATCGATTGATCATCGGCGCCAGCGGCTACTTCAATGTGTTGGTATCCTTGTGTAGAAGCAATTTTTGCTACACGAGTACTAGGTACAATTAGTTGGGTGGCCAGCAATGATGTTATTACAGATGATTGTAAGCTACCTCTGGCGATCGTGGTTAAATTGCACAGCGCCTCTCCACTGGTGATGAGGATAGCGGATAAATCTGAATTATATAAGCTATTTTTGACCTGTGCATTAGTATAAACAGGAACTATTCGATTATAAAGTACGCACTGGGAGATAACAGCCGAGCGAGCAGACAAGGTTTTTGATAACAATTTTCTGCCTGAATTCCCCTGTAAGATTAATATTTTTTTACCACTAAGCTGCTGTAACTGCAACAGCTCGAGCAGAGATTCAGAGTCAGCCCGAGGCGGTTGTTGTGCATCGATATCGAAATACGCTAGCTGTTCGGCGCTGGCGGAGCCTATCGCAAACCACTGAGTATCTATCGGTAGCTGCGGCCAATACTGATCAATTAATTCGCCGCCTAAACGGGCGGCATTGGCGCTAATACAGATGACAATATCGAAACTATCCAGCTCTAAAATATATTGCTTGGCCCGGTTAAATTCGACACTGCCGATTTGATGTGGGGCTATTTCGAGACAGGGAAAAGGCACGGCTAACGCACCCACTGTTGCTAATAAATTACCTAGGCTGGTTTGCCTATGGGTGGCCCTGGTAATCAATACTTGCTGATTGTGCAACCTACGACTATCCATACAGGCTAACCTTGCTGCGCGTAGACGTCGGCGAGAATTTTATCGGCGCCCGCGGTTATTAGGCGCTCGGCCAGCTCTGTGCCCAGTGCCTCTGCATCGTTGACACTACCACTGATGGTATCGCGCAAAATGGTGGTGCCGTCGGGTTTTGCGACTAAACCGCGCAGCGACAATTGGCTGTGTTCATCATTGAGAATTGCATGGCAGGCAATCGGTACTTGGCAGCCCCCCTCTAAACGTAAGTTCATGGCGCGCTCGGCCATCACGCAGTAGGCGCTGGATAAGTGATGTAGAGGTTTGAGTAACTCGATAGTGGCAGCGTCGTCAAGGCGACATTCAATGCCGACCGCACCTTGTCCACCGGCGGGCAGGCACATGTCTAGGGGTAGTCTAAATTTAATTCGATCTTCGAGCCCTAGGCGAATTAGCCCAGCACTGGCGAGAATGATAGCGTCATACTGACCCTCGTCTAATTTTCGTAGCCTAGTTTGTACATTGCCACGCAAGTCGCGAATGATTAAATCGGGGCGGTGTTCTCTAATTAACGCTTGGCGGCGCAATGAAGATGTTCCTACGATGGCCCCCTGGGGTAAGTTGGCCAGGCTCTTGTATTTGTTTGAGACCAGGGCATCGCTGGGATCTTCGCGGGGACAAATAACGGTTAGACCCAAACCCTCTGGGAATGTCATTGGTACATCTTTCATTGAGTGGACTGCTATATCAGCTCTGCCCTCTAAAATGGCGACTTCCAACTCTTTTACAAAGAGTCCTTTACCACCGATTTTAGACAGGGGGGAGTCCAATAAAATATCGCCTTTGGTGGTCATGCCGATTAATTCAACCAAAATTCCCGGATGGTGATGTTCTAGTTCTCCCTTGACATACTCAGCTTGCCAAAGTGCAAGTTTGCTTTCACGGGTGGCGATTCTAATTGTGGGTGGTTGCATGGGCGATCCTATCAATAAGCGGTAGATAAATTTGAGCGGCTGATCGGCGCAATGCTACAGCGCAATCAAGATTCTCTGTTAATCCACAGCAAATTGTAACGCGGCTGCTGTGGATAACGACACGGGAATTTGACAAAATTGTAGCATGCCAACGAGTTATTTGCGGTTCAATACTGCTATAATCTGCGCAAATTTTGCGTTACCTCATTTTTAAAAGGAATACCTACAATGACAAAAGAGACGAACCAGCAGTGGGGCGGAAGATTTACTGAGCCTACCGATGCTTTTGTGGCTCGCTTTACCGCTTCGATTAACTTTGATCAGCGTATGTATCGCCAAGATATCCAGGGTTCTGTCGCCCATGCTAAAATGCTCACAGAGGCGGGTGTATTGAACGCTCAAGAGTGTAGTGACATCGAACGTGGCTTGGCTGAAATTCAAACTGAAATTGAAAGCGGTGATTTTCCCTGGTCGATTGAATTAGAAGATATTCACATGAATATTGAGGCGGCGCTGACGAAGAAGATTGGTGTTACCGGTAAAAAGTTGCACACCGGGCGCTCGCGTAATGATCAAGTTGCCACCGATATTCGCCTGTATTTACGTGACGAAATTGATAATATCTTGGCCGAAATTACTCGATTACAGCAGGGCTTACTCGGTTTAGCGAAATGTGAAGCTAATACTATTATGCCGGGCTTTACCCACTTGCAAACTGCCCAACCGGTTACTTTTGGTCATCATTTACTGGCGTGGTTTGAAATGCTCAGTCGTGACTACGAGCGCTTCGTCGATACCCGTAAAAGAGTCAATGTTTGCCCCTTGGGCGCAGCGGCCCTCGCTGGCACGACTTATCCCATCAATCGTCAGCTCACCAGTGATTTGTTAGGTTTTGATCGCCCCGCTGAAAACTCGCTAGATGCGGTTTCGGATCGCGATTTTGCGATTGAGTTTTGCGCCACTTCAAGTATCTTAGCCATGCACATGACCCGCATGTCAGAAGAATTAGTACTATGGGCGTCCTCGCAGTTTAACTTTGTCAACTTACCCGACAGATTTTGCACTGGTTCTTCGATTATGCCGCAAAAGAAAAATCCAGATGTGCCCGAATTAGTGCGCGGTAAAAGTGGCCGGGTGTACGGACATTTAATGTCGTTGTTAACGCTGATGAAGTCTCAGCCGCTGGCGTATAATAAAGACAACCAAGAAGATAAAGAACCGCTTTTTGACACGGTAGATACCATCAAAGGTTGCCTGCGCGCCTACGCTGATATGGTGCCCGCTCTAGAATCTAAGAAAGAGCAGATGCGCGAGGCCGCTCTACGTGGCTTCTCCACTGCCACTGACTTGGCCGACTATTTGACGCGCAAGGGCATGCCTTTTCGCGATGCCCATGAAGTGGTTGGTAAATCCGTTGCCTACGGTATCGAATCTAAGCAAGATTTGGCGGAAATGAGTCTGACTGAGCTGCAGGTATTCTCTACTCAAATCAGTCAAGATGTGTTTGATGTGTTAACGCTTGAAGGGTCGGTTGCCGCGCGTGATCACATCGGTGGTACAGCCCCTAGACAAGTGCTAGCGGCCGTTGAGCGTGGTGAGAAGTTACTCGCCGCTAGATAGTGGTTGGATAAATAAAGTCGCCCGGCAGTTGCTGCTGGGCCGCACGAGGTTTTATGAGCGATAATAAACAAGTGAATAACCCGCTACATGGCAAAAAGCTGGCAGATATCCTAGAGGAGCTGGTCGAGGCCTACGGTTGGGAGGGGCTTGGATCGAGGATCAACATCAATTGTTTCAATAGTGACCCCAGTATTAAATCCAGCCTTAAATTTTTACGTCGCACCCAATGGGCACGTGACAAAGTGGAAGCACTCTATTTAGAGTTCTTGGAAAATCCCTGGAATAAAGACCACAAATAATCATAGGTTTAACCTTTGAGGTGGTTAATATCCGCAGGGGTTAGAGGTAAGAGATTAGAGGCCTGAGGTTTATTGTAGCACCACAATATCCACCATCAAATCATCGGCAATAGCTTCTATCGCCTCCTGCAAATCATCAATATCAGTCTCTCTAGAGATTGATACGTGAATATCCGCTTTAAACAGTAACTCTGCAGACATCGAACCCGAGACTAATTCAGAGGTTAGATCTTCCACATTCGCGCCGTGTTTGCTCAGTACTGTGGAAATCTCACTGACCAAGCCAGGACGATCATGGCCGGTTAATTCAATCTCTAACGCCAAGCTTTCGTCTAGGTCACTCAAGTCGTGATTGACGGTTTCAACCGAGATGAAGAAACCCTCGGGATGCAGTGCGTGTAGCGCTGTTTTAAGTTGCTCGGCTTTAGTCTTGGCTACATCGATGATTACTATACCGACAAAGCGACCCGCGAGATGAGACATAGCAGACTCTAGCCAGTTGCCGCCATTACTGCTGATAGTATTGGAAAGTAGTTCGACAATGCCAGGTTTATCCTGCGCGGAAAAAGATAAAACGTAACTTGTATTCATAATAAGTCCCTTTTGAATAATGCTTACTAAAAAAGTAGCGCTTTTATCTATATTGCTCTTAAAAATCTATCTTGACCAGTTTCCTTTCAAGATGATCGGCTGTGTTTTGTGCAACGCATTAATAAAATGATGTTTTTTAGCGTTCATAAATATCAGGAGCGAGTATTTTGGGCAACATCAACCCGCTATGTACGGGCGTTATTTAGCATTTTCAGCGGGTGATTAGTACTGTTGTAGCGAGTTGCATGTTATCTGTTAAGTAGAATTAAACCAATGTTAGCAATTTTGTCCAAGCTTTTGGCGTCCGGTTCATCTTATACTGAGCGTATCAATAAATCTGGTGAAAACTGATGCAACAAGCGAATCAATTTCAATATATAAAAAGTAATCATCTCGATCAGGTTACGCTGTTGAGGGCGCGGATGGATGATTTTTCTTATGCGCGACACGCCCATGAAGAATATTCGTTTGGGGTGACCTTAGCCGGCCGTCAGGATTTTTTTGCCAATGGTCAGTTTCATCGTAGTTTACCGGGTAGTGTCTTAGTGATTAACCCGGGGGATGTTCACGATGGGCATTCAGGTATCGATGCTGCCCTGCAGTATCACATGCTGTACATACACCCTGACAAGCTTGAGCCTATGCTGAATTGTGCAGGTGTTGAGCAGAGTAAAGATTTTCAGATTGCAGGCACCTTGCTAGATAACCCACAGTTGCGACAGCATCTTCTCAGGTTGGTGACTCTGATTGAGTCTGGCAATTCAGATAAATTGCAACAGGAGTGTCAGCTCTATCAAATAGCGGATTGTTTCGCTAGAGCGCAGGGCGTCGCAGTGGCTGTTAAAAAGCCGGGTAAAGCGGACTGTCTACTACTCAGAGCGAGGGACTATATGCAAGATAATCTCCAGTCCCAAACTTCGTTGACCCAGGTTAGTGAGCAGGCGAATTTATCTAAATATCATTTTCTGCGGATGTTTAGACAACATTTTGGCATCACTCCACACCAATATATTCTCAACTGTCGGATTAACCGTGCGCGTGAAGATCTTGAACGGGGAGCTGCCCTGGACGATGTGGTGTTTAAATATGGCTTTAGTGATCTCAGTCATTTCAATCGGCGTTTTAAACCGGTATTTGGCATGACCCCACGCCAGTATCAGCGGCACTTCCTCAGTACCTAAGCACGTCTAAAATATTACCTTAAATCTATTTTCTCACCTCTTCCAGGACAATTATTATGGTTGAAATACTCGCGTTTGCCTTTGGTATTATGTACACCCCTGGGCCGGTCAATTTAATCAGCTTGAATGCCGGAATAAACGGACAGGCGGGTTCAACCTTGCGTTTCTGTGTAGGTGTGGGTTGCGCCATGGGGGTGCTGTTACTAATCTTCGGCTATTCAGGCGCCTGGCTGCTTACCCCGCGCTACCAATTATTGATTAGCAGTGCGGGTAGTTTATACATAGTTTATTTGGCCTATAAAATTGGCCGGGCAAGTCTGCAGCCCTTTCAAGAACAGGTCAGTGCTAAATTCACCTTAAACTTTAAATCTGGGCTGATGATGCAATTGCTCAACCCCAAGGCTTTTATTGTTATCTTGCCGATAACAGCGGTGCAATTTCCCGCGGCCAATATTTCAGGCAGTGCTATTTTTGTCTGGTCGCTGCTGCTTGCCGCGATGGCATTTGGTGCGCCAAGTAGTTATTGGATACTGGGCGGTAAGCTGGGAAAGTTGATTAAACACTCCCGTTATTTTCAGCGGTTAAATATGATTATGGCCCTGCTGCTGCTCTATGTCGCCATCGACATTGCCTATCAGCATGTTTATCTGCCCCTGCTTTAAAGAGGCATTAGAAATAGACCAAGAGGCGAGTGGTTGGCGCTTAATCGGCAGTCAATAAACGCTGCTCGGTAACAATGCCCCGCAGGGGAATATCCCAACTCTGGACCTCCAGCTTCGACACTTGTTGTAGTTGATGTGCCAGGCCGAACAGTTGTACTTTAGAGCTTGCTGTGGTGCGTTTAAAGGCGAAACTCCTGTCGTAGTATCCACCGCCCATGCCCATTCGGGCACCGCTATCATCGAAAGCCACTAAGGGCAAAAGTACTAGATCAAGATCTGTGGCTGCGATGATGTTGCGATAGGGCAGCGCTGGTTCTTGAATGGCATATTTATTGTGACACATTGGCGTCTGTGCAGAGTAGCCGACAAAGAGTAGCTGGTGGTGATTATTGGGATCTAGAACTGGCAGGTAGACTTGTTGGTGATTATCCCAGCAGTGCTGGATAATGGCTTGGGTGGCTATCTCGCCGTCTGCTGCTAAGTAGAGGGCAATGCTTTTCGCCTGCGTAAAAGCACTGAGTTGTTGTAGTTGATGCAACAGTCCTTTAGCCGCCTCTAATTGTTGTAGGCGGGTGAGTGCATTGCGAGCGTTGCGCATGCTGTGGCGTAAATGTTGACGTGAGTCCATATCAAGTGACCTAAAAGGGCTGAAACAAGTTGGGGCTATAATGAAAGATCAGCGGGGGAGCAGTCAAATACTAATAGAAAAAAGCTGTGAAAAAAGAAATTGAAGGTCCCCAAAATGCCGGTGTCAACTTTGCTCCTGAACCCGAAGGTTCAAGGAGGGAGCCACTGAATTACATTAGGCTTTCCGTAAACGGACATGCACACAATAATCACAAAACAGCACCCATATATGGAAGAATAGGCTCGAGGAACTACACTAACTGCCAAACACTCCAGGGATTTATTGAGTATACCCCCATTGCACTTAATTACTGCTAAAAAACGCTGAAATTTAACAATAGATCAGTGGTTGGTGAATCATTGAGCGGGCCGGTACTGGCAGCTGATCAATATTGCAGCTGATTCGCTCTCCCACTGGATTTATCTAGGTGACAGCGGCCAGTGATGCTACTGGTTAGCGTGCTAGTGGGTAGAGGAGCGTGACTTATGGATAAGCAATTAATCAAGTGGCGGGGGATAATGTGAGCCCACAATCGCCACGGTTGAACCATGCTGGGAATAATTAGTTATCTAGAGATTTATTGATTTTTTCAGAGAGGCGCAGCATGGTATCTTCCATCTGCTCGCGCTGTGTGACTTTACTGGTGAGATATTCATTGGAGATGTTGAGTGCGGCCATTACCGCGATACGCTCCATGCCTAGTATCTTGCCACCGGCGCGAATTTCTTGCATTTTATTGTTCAGATGATTGGCGGATGCTAATAAATCGGCTTCGTTTTCGACGGGGCAACCGACCACGAATTCTTTGCCTAATAACTTGATGGTGACATTTTTATTCATGCAGTCTGCTCCAGCGCTTTAAGGCGATCGATCATTTTTTCTATGTGATTTTTAGTTCTGTCATTTAATTGGGTTAATTTAGCTCTCTCTTGCAGGGCCGATTGTTCCGATTGCCTAGCGCGCTGTTCCTTGGCACTCATGTCCTGTAAGTTTTTATCTAGTGCATTGTAGCGAGACATTAATTGCTGGTATTCACTTCTGCGTTCTTGCTCTGCTTGGTTAGCCGTATCATTTTGGCTTTGGAGATGCTGTATTTTCTCTTCCATGTTGTCACAGTGGACGAGTAATCTTTCAATTTGCACTTCAAGTTGTGCCAGATATGATTCGGTCATCAGAGGTTCCAAAAACTAATTAATGTAGAAAAAATAGGTTGTATTGAGCTCTCTCAAATAGTCAGAGAGTTCAGTGTTGATTTATCTGTGTCTATTGGTGATAAAACTAGATTGAAATTGTCAATAAGACCTAAATCTCGATACTAAATTAAGTATAATGCCAGTATGCAATAATAGAAATCTATTGCGGTACTTTCATCAGATATAATACACATTTGTCTTAATTGATTTGTAGATAGTTGCCATAGTTGATATTTTTAATGCTAAAGGTGCTTCTACTTAAATACAGAATTGGAAAATTATGAGCGAGCAAAATTCTAGTGATATCGAAAAACTGACCTTTGACGATGTGGCAAATATATTAGTCAGCGAGAAGATTACGATGGTGTCTCCCGCTGAACTACACGGTTTAGTTGCTGGCCAGTTAGCCAGCGGTGCCCGTTTGACTCAAGAATTATGGTTACAGATGGCCAATGATTTCTTAGATGTTGAGCATTTTAGCCAAGACAGTAGCAAAGTAGGCCTTATCGGTTTGTATCAGCAGAGCTTGCAGGAGTTGGAGAGCTTGAGTATGAGTTTGGACTTGCTAATTCCCGATGACGATTATGAAATTAGTCAGCGGGTAGAGTCACTGGGCTTATGGGTACAGGGGTTTCTCGCAGGTTTTGGTACACAGGCGCGCCAGAGTGATAAAGGTATGAGCGCTGAAGCTAAAGAAATGCTCAATGATTTGGGGCAGATTGCACAAGTGGCCAGTCTTGATCTAGAGGAGAGCGAAGATAGCGAGAGTGACTTTTTTGAATTGACCGAGTATGTGCGTATGGGTGCGGTGTTTATCTTTACCGAATGTAACGTTGCGCCTAGCTCCGCTACCTCGACAGAACAGCAACCGACTCTACATTAAACAGCTGGGATCAAAGCGATTAAATAATAAAGGGGGTTGAGTGCATGTCCCTGATAAGAAGTAGTTAGAACCTATTTACCGGGCAAGTCCCCTTTAAGGATTATCTATGTCAGATGTTATTTCTGCGCAAGAGTTTGCACAGCGACGTGCAGCACTGTTGGCTCAGCTTGAAGAAAATAGTGCAATTATCATTCAGTCCGCCTCAATGGTGGCGCGCAACAGCGATGTTGACTACCTATTTCGTCAAGACAGTACTTTCTTTTATTTCAGTGGCTTTAATGAGCCCGATGCGCTGTTACTGGTAAAAAAGTCTGCCGGAAAACTTGAATACCATCTCTTTTGTCAGCCGCGCAATCTTGAAATGGAAATCTGGTATGGATATCGCTGCGGTGCATTAGGGGTGGTGGAACACTACGGCGCCGATTTTGGTCACAGCATCACAGAGCTGGATGAAAAAATCCCCGAGTTGCTCGATGGAGTGAGCCATCTCTATTATTCTCTGGGTCGCGAGAGCCTTAACCCACAAGTTAATAAGTGGTTAACCACGATGAGGAGTCGCAGCCGCCGTGGCGTCATTCCCCCCTCGCACTTATTGCAACTAGACGATGTCAGCCATGAGATGCGACTGATTAAATCAGCTGCTGAGCAGCAGATGTTGCGCATTGCCGCGAAAATTTCAGCAGACGCACACATTAAGGCGATGCGCAGTTGTCAGCCCGGGGTGATGGAATTCCAGTTAGATGCACATATTCAGCATCACTTTGCGATGCAAGGTGCACAGCAACCAGCCTACTCAAGTATTGTCGGCGGGGGTAAAAATGGCTGTATTTTGCACTATATTAACAATGATCAAGCGCTACGAGATGGCGACTTAGTGCTGATTGATGCCGGGGCCGAGTACCAGTATTACGCGGGTGATATCACCCGTACTTTTCCGGTCAATGGTACTTTTAATCCCGAGCAAAAGGCTCTTTACGAGGTGGTGCTTCAGGCCAACTTGCGGTGCATTGCAATGCTTAAACCTGGCGTGTGTTTTAATGCGGTACATCAGTGTGCGCTGCTGATACTCACCACCGGGTTGGTGGAGCTGGGGCTCTTGCAAGGTGATGTGGATGAGTTGATTGAGCGGGAGGCTTATAAAGACTTCTTTATGCATAAGCTCGGTCACTGGTTGGGGATGGATGTACACGATGTCGGCAACTATAAAATTGACGGTCAGTGGCGAGGTTTGCAGGCGGGTATGGTGATGACCGTCGAGCCTGGTCTCTATATCGCCATTGACAATATGAAGGTGGAAGCGCGTTGGCGTGGCATCGGGATTCGTATCGAGGACGATATATTGGTCACCGAAAATGGCTGTGAGGTGCTCAGTGGTGCGGTGCCTAAAGGTGTCAGCGAAATTGAAAGTTTAATGGCGCAGTCCCGTTAGAGGCGAGAGGTAGTTTGATGAATCGGCATTATGACATTGTTATTATAGGCGCGGGAATGGTGGGGGCCAGTTTGGCGGCCATGCTGTTAGAGCATGCTAAAGCGTTAGATTTGCAGATTGCCATGATTGAGCCCAGTGTATTGCAGCCTAAGGCGCCCTTAGACAATTACCAGCCTAGCTTCGATGCTAGAGCGACGGCACTTTCTCATGGCTCTGCGCAGATCTTTCAACAGTTATCACTCTGGGATAAGTTGCAGCAGCGCGCACAATCAATTGAACATATTCACGTGTCGGATAGGGGACATTTCGGGGCGGCCAGATTGCATGCAACCGCTGAAAAGGTGGTTGCGCTTGGTTATGTTATTGAAAACAAATGGCTAGGCGAAGTGCTCTTCGAGCACTTGGAAAAGCATCAAAATAGCGGGCGTCTCACTCAATACAGTCCGGCTAAGGTCGAGCGCATCAATAGAGAGCATGGCCTAATGCACTTAGCGGTGACCAGCGGCGATGAGACGTTAGGGTTAACGGCTGATTTAGTGGTGATGGCCGATGGCGCTCGCTCCGCCTTAAGCGCAGCGCTGGGCATCAATTACGTTGAAGAACCCTATCATCAAAGCGCGCTGGTGTGTAATGTTGAAATAGATAGAGTGCATAAAAACACCGCTTACGAGCGCTTTACTGACACCGGGCCAATGGCGTTGCTGCCATTAAAAGACCAAGATCAACAACACCGTTGCGGTTTGATTTGGACGGTCGCAGAAGATCATATTGACGCGCTGCTAGCGCTGGATGATGCTGCGTTTTTAGCCAAGTTACAAATGCGCTTTGGCTTTCGTGCCGGGCGCTTTATCAAGGCGGGTCAGCGATACAGCTACCCGCTGAAATTGCTCAGTGCCCAAGAGCAGGTGCGCGCAGGTCTAGTCATCGTCGGCAATGCTGCGCACACCCTGCATCCGATGGCTGGGCAGGGGTTTAATTTAGCGCTGCGCGGTGTCGCCTCTCTAGCGGAGCAGTTAGTCGTTGGAGCGAATAATAAAATTGCGCTGGGTGATTTTTCACTCCTTAGCCAATATCAGCACTCGCGCTTGGCCGATCAGCGCAATACGATAGGGTTTAGTGATAAGAGTATGAAATTATTTACCAGTGACAATTCACTACTGGCACTGGGAAGGGATATCGGTTTGCAGTTATTAGATATTTCGCCCACGGCCAAAACATTTTTCGCTCGCTCTGCGATGGGTTTAACTAGCCCGATGCCGATACTTACACGGGGTGCTGATGATGCAAAATGAGCGTTCTATCCCCAAGTTGGATATCATCGTGGTCGGTGCGGGAATGGTTGGTTTGAGTGTGGCTATCGCCCTTTATAAAATCGGCTTTAAGGTACTGGTGGTCGAAGGGCGCGGTGCTGATCTAGTGCACGCTAACCCAGCGGCTAGATGCAGTGAAAATCAAGATCAAATAGCCAGCTATGATAACCGGGTCAGCGCGTTAACTCGGGCCTCGGAAAATATCTTTAAAAACTTGGGCGTTTGGCAGAAAATAGTCAAGATGCGGCTGTGTCCCTATCGCCAAATGGTGGTTTGGGATGGTGATGGCACCGGTTGTATCGATTTTTCTAGCGCTGCCCTGCACGAGCCAAATTTGGGACATATTGTGGAAAATTCAGTGGTGGTGGCGGCGCTCCATGCCACGGCTGTAGAAATTGGCTTAGAGATAGTTTTTGCCACCAAAGTGGTTGATTTAACGGAGCCGGTAGAAGCTGAGCGAGTATTGCACTGTGAGCAGCTTGATAAAAAAGGACATCCGCAGTCGGTTAGTTATGGAGCAAAATTGCTCATCGGTGCTGATGGTGCGCTGTCTAAAATTCGCCAATTGGCGGCAATCCCCCTGTGGCAGCGGGATTATGGTCATCATGCGATTGTCGCCAGTGTTAAAACTCAGTTGCCCCATCAAAATACGGCGTGGCAGCGATTTACCAGTGACGGTCCGCTGGCGTTTTTACCCCTGAGCGATCCCTTCACCAGCAGCATTGTCTATTCTACTTCACCAGAGCATGCCAGCGCGTTAATGGCACTCAGTGAGTCTGATTTTAAAAAGGCACTGGGCCGAGACTTTGAAGCGAAATTGGGAGAAGTGGTTGAGGTTGCAGGGCGGGCAGTATTTCCACTGCGACAGCGACATGCAAAACAGTACGTGCAACCGGGGTTGGCATTGATCGGTGATGCGATTCATACCATTCATCCACTGGCGGGCCAGGGGGTGAATTTAGGACTGTTGGATGTGGCGAGTTTGGTGCAGGTACTAAGTGTCGCTAAAGAGCGTGGACGGGCGATTGGCGAAGAGAGCTTGTTAAAGAAATATCAGCGCGATCGCCACGGGGAAAATTTGAAAATGTCAGCGACCATGCAAGCTTTTAAGTGGTTATTTGACCCCCAGCCGGCGCCGGTGATTATCGCCAGAAATTTTGGCATGAAATTACTCAATAAGGCGCCACCGTTGAAGCAGCATATCATGGCACAGGCGCTGGGCCTGTCCGGAGATTTACCGGAATTAGCCCGCTCAATCTCTTAAATAGCGAATAGCACGGCTTTTAGTAACAATTTAACCCCAGTGTGGGTAAAATGCCCAGCCCCAATCATATTCGGCTAGAGAGCTAACTTTCTAGCCTTACCCGCCGATTAGTTTCGGACGCACAGCAATCAAACACAGTGGAATTTACATGTCTTCTCTTAAAACACTCGTCCTCAATACTGGCGCTGACCGTCGCTTACGGGGTGGCCATTTATGGATTTACTCCAACGAAGTCGATAATAAAAAATCGCCACTCAAAGAGTTTAGTCCCGGCGAGCAAGTGCTGGTGGAAGCGGCTAGTGGTAAAGCGCTAGGCATCGCCTACGTCAACCCACAGACATTAATTTGCGGGCGCTTAATCGGCCGAGATGCAAAGTTTAGATTAGACCGATCGCTGCTGGTGCACCGGATCAATATTGCACTTTCGCTGCGCGAAGCGTGTTTTGATAGCCCCTGTTATCGTTTGGTTTACGGTGATTCAGATGGGCTTTCTGGCTTGGTAATCGACAGGTTTTACGACGTATTTGTGGTACAAATCTCCACCGCGGGTATGGAGGCGGTGGTCGACGATATCGTCAGTGCCCTGAATAAGGTTTTCATGCCCTCTGCTATCGTATTGCGCTGCGATGGAAAAATGCGCACTACTGAAGGTTTAGAGAGCTACGTTGAAGTGGTGCAGGGCGAAGTACCAGAGCTCTGCCCGCTAGAAGAAAACGGTGTCTCGCTATTAGCGCCGGTATTGACGGGACAGAAGACCGGTTGGTTTTACGACCACCGTCTGGCGCGTGCCACTATGCAGCGCCACGTCAATGGCAAGCGGGTACTAGATTTGTTTAGTTATGTGGGTGGCTGGGGTGTGCAAGCACTAGCTGCGGGTGCCAATGAAGTGACTTGTGTTGACTCCTCGGAGTACGCCTTGGAAGTAGCGGTGGAAAATGCCAAGTTAAACAATGCTCAAGATCGATTGGTCACCCTGCAGGGCGATGCCTTTGATGCCTGTAAAGAAATGATTCAAGATCAGCAGAAATTCGATGTCATTATCGTTGATCCACCGGCGTTTATCGCCAGACGTAAAGATATTCGCAACGGCGAGCGCGCTTACGGTCGAATTAATAACTTGGCTATGCGCCTGCTGAGCAAAAATGGCATATTGATCAGCGCCTCCTGTTCAATGCATTTAGAGCGCAGTCGTTTGATTGATATTATTCGCTCTAACGCACGTGAGCTAGATCGAAATGCTCAAGTGATTGAGCAGGGCCATCAGGGTCCGGATCACCCGATTCACTCGGCGATTCCTGAAACTGAATACTTGAAGTCTATTACCTGTCGAATACTGCCTGGCGTATAAAGGCTTTCTTTTAAAGCGCTGGAATATGGATAGTGAGAAAAAAGAGAGTCTATAGACTCTCTTTTTTTGGCTATTACCCTGCGCTGTCAGCGCTTATTTAAATCCCCATCTCCTGCTTTGCCTCTTTAAAGCAGGCAATCGCAAAATCTAAATCTGCGCGGCTGTGCGCCGCTGAAATTTGGGTGCGGATCCGCGCCTGGCCTTTAGGTACCACCGGAAAAGAGAAAGCGGTGACGTAAATGCCTTTATTGAGCATACGCTCTGCCAATTCAGCAGCTTTGCGCGCGTCGTAGAGCATAATTGGGATTATCGGATGATCGCCAGGTAATAAATCGTAGCCTATGTCCTGCATCCCCGCTCTGAAGTATCGACCGTTCTCCTCGACTTTATCTCTGAGCTCGGTAGAGTCTTTCAGTAACTCCAAGGCTGCTATGCCGCCTGTCACTACCGGTGGCGCCACCGTGTTAGAAAATAAATAGGGGCGCGAGCGCTGGCGCAATAACTCGATAATTTCTTTTTTACCGCTGGTATAACCACCGCTGGCCCCGCCTAAAGCTTTGCCTAAAGTGCCGGTCGTGATATCGATTCTATCCATGCAATCGGTGTGTTGGTGAGTGCCTCGCCCTGTTTTGCCGACAAAACCGACCGCGTGGGAATCATCAAAATGCACCAGGGCGTTGTATTTGTCGGCTAAATCGCAAATCTCTTTTAAGGGAGCGATAAAACCATCCATAGAGAAAACGCCGTCGGTGGTGATGAGTTTAAAGCGTGCACCGGCGAGATCTGCGGCGACTAATTGCTGTTCTAAATCTGCCAAATCGCGATTTTTATAGCGATAGCGCTTGGCTTTACACAGTCGGATACCGTCGATGATGCTGGCGTGATTGAGGGCATCGGAAATGATGGCATCTTCAGGGCCCAACAACGTTTCAAAAAGGCCGCCGTTGGCATCAAAGCAAGAGGGATAGAGAATAGTATCTTGGGTACCTAAAAAATCGGTCAGCTGACTCTCTAAGTTTTTGTGTATCTGTTGAGTGCCACAGATAAAACGCACCGAGGCCAAACCATAACCCCATTCATCCAGTCCCCGATGTGCAGCCGCTAAGATGCTGGGGTGTTGCGCCAGTCCTAAATAATTATTGGCGCACAAGTTTAATACCGAGCCCTGCTTTACCTTAATGCTGGTGTTCTGCGCACCGAGGATCTTGCGCTCGTGCTTGTAGAGCCCGGCGCTGTTTATCTCCTCGAGTTGGCCCTGTAAGTGCTGTTGAAAATTTGTGTACATAATGTTGATCCTGTAAATGCCATTAGCGGTGTTACCACCACTTTATTGCATGAATAATGAAGCGCGAACTTTGACCTAGATTCAGCTGTCGCAGTTAGGTTTACACATTGCTCCAGTCGAGGATGACCTTGCCTGCATCTCCCGATATCATGGCATCAATGCCCACTTGAAAGTCTTTAAAGTCCAATCGGTGCGTTATGATAGCGTTTAAATCTAAGCCGTTTTCAATCATTGCCGACATTTTGTACCAAGTTTCGTACATCTCGCGTCCATAGATACCCTTGATGGTCAGCATGTTAAAAATGACCGTGTTCCAATCGGTGACCTGCTCTTCACTGGGAATACCCAAGAGTGATATTTTACCGCCATGGCACATATTTTTGATCATGTCATTGAAAGCGATAGGGCTGCCAGACATTTCTAAGCCTATATCAAAGCCCTCGGTCATGCCCAATTCGCGCTGCACATCCTCAAGAGTTTCGGTGCGGGCATTAACGGTGCGCGTTGCGCCGAGTTTTTCAGCCATCGCCAAGCGTTTGGGATTTAAATCGGTCACCACAATATGGCGTGCCCCCGCTTGTTTACAGACTGCCGCGGCCATGCAACCTATGGGGCCCGCTCCGGTAATTAAAACGTCTTCGCTAAATAGATCAAATTGTAGCGCGCTGTGTACCGCGTTGCCGAAGGGATCGAACATCGAGGCGATGTCTAAATCGATACCACTGCGATGCTCCCAGACGTTGGACATAGGCAAAACTACATACTCGGCAAAAGCACCGGCACGATTGACACCTATGCCACTGGTAAAGGCGCATAGATGGCGTCTGCCCGCCATACAGTTGCGGCAGCGACCACAGACAACGTGACCTTCACCTGAGACAATTTCACCGGGTTTAAAGGCGTTTACATTGTCGCCAATCGCGACCACTTCGCCGACGAATTCATGGCCGATGATCATCGGTACTTTAATGGTCTTTTGCGCCCAGCTATCCCAGTTGTAGATGTGTAAATCGGTGCCGCAAATAGCGGTCTTTAACACCCGAATTTTAACATCATTAATGCCCATTTCTGGAATGGGGACTGTCTCTAACCAAAGACCGACTTCGGCCTTTCTTTTAACTAATGCCTGCATGGTTTGCATGGTGTTCACCTTTATCTGTTTGCCTGGTTATGCCAGCAAATTACCCTCAATGGATAAAAATCCTATATAATGGAATTAGTCTATCCTTAAAAAATCCAATTTAAAAGATATATTTCCTGTATGCAGGAATTTTGCTAGTGAGCCATTGATGAGTAGTCAGCTAAAAACGCACAAAGACATGGAACCTATCGCCCAAGTTCTGTGTGAAAAAGTAAAGGGGTTACGTAAAGATAAAGGTTGGACGCTAGAGAGGTTTTCGGCTATTTCTGGTGTAAGTCGTTCAATGTTATCGCAAATTGAACGTGGGCAGGCAAACCCAACACTGGCGGTGGCCTGTCGGATCGCCCAGGCATTTTCTATATCGGTCGGTGCGCTGGTAGATGAACCTTGGACCGCATCAGCCATTGAAGTGATTCGTGGTGATGATCCCACTTTTTTGTATCGCAGTGACAGTCAGTGTAAAATTCGCACCTTGTCGCCGCTCAATATGGAAAAAAACATTGAGTTTTATGAATTATCGATCAGTGTCGATGCGCAGCTAAAAAGTGCCGCTCACTTTGAAGGCACCAGAGAGTTTATCACCGTTGAAAAAGGCAGTGTCGAAATACTGGCGGGGGTTGATAGTAGTGTATTAAGAGAAGGAGATTCGGCCCATTATCGAGGGGATCTTGAACACCAGATTAAGAATGTTGGCGAGATTGAAGCCGTCTGTTTTTTGGTGGTAAGTTATAGTTAATGCAGTTTGAGGCTGTATTCAGGGTAAAATTGCTGATTTATGTTATTTATAGAGCATAATTGTTTGATTTCAGCATAGCTTGGTGCAGCGTTAATGATAAACATTGGCTGTGGTGACAGTTAAGCAATTCAAATCAATTTTGTTTGTATGGTCAGGACCTATTATTTATGCCTAAGGACGTATTTTCACCAGCAGATTCTACCCCATTAAATCGTAGAATAATCCTGCTGGGCTTTGTCGCTGTCATTTTTGTAGTAACCGCCTTGGCCGTTAATTCTAGCTGGCAAATCAATCGGATAATCAAAGGTTACAACAGTTTGCTGCATCAGTCTGTGGTGTTATCTCATGCGGTAAAGACCATTAACTTTCACTTGATAACCATGGCGATTAGATTGGAGCATCTAGTGTTAGCAGCCGATGCTGAACAAAGTAATCTGATGCGAGATGAAATCCGCGCAACAGAAGTGCTAATAGATAGTGAATACAAAATCATCGACGACTTGACGGATGTAAAATGGGCCCGTATTGGTGATGGTAAGGCTTTGTTCCTTCACTGGCAGGCGCTGGGCTCAGAAATCGATCAACTGCTAAAAGCGGGTAAACATACTGAAGCACAGCAGTTTAGTGGTAATCAAGCTAGGGCTCATCTCGCCATACTCAAAGAGAGTATCGGTGCACTAGAATTGCTCGCCCATCGGCAAGTTGATCAATATCAGCATGATTCACAGCGATCCTCAGAAAACATCACGCTGGTGACGATTATTTTGGCAGTGTTGGCAATTATCAGCGTCGCTTTACTGATACTCCAAGTGTGGCGAACGATCAACATCGCCGATCAACAGCGATCCAAGCGTCAAGCTTTAATTGACCAGCATATCTTAATCGCAATATTGGATAAGGAGGGGCGTACTAAAGATGTTAGTAGTGCGCTGTGCAAATTTTTCGGCCAATGGCGAGAAGAGTTAATTGATAGCCCAGCAACGTTTTTTCTGAGGGATAACGAAAAAGATAAATTATTGAAAAAAAACATCATCAGCCAAATTTCACAAGGTAAAGCATGGCGCGGGGAAGTATCATATCTCAATCTCAGCGGTGAAAAAATATGGGCAGAGTCTTCCATTATTCCCAATTTTGACGAGCAGTCTCAAATTGTCGGCTTTACCCATGTGTTGCACGATATGACCAACAAAAAATTGGCGAGTATCGATAAACTGACCGGCCTATTAAACCGGCGCAGTTATGATGAAATATTAATTAATCAAATCAGCTTGGCGGTCAGAAATAAAATACCCATTGCTCTGGCCATTTTAGATATTGATTTTTTTAAGCGCTTTAATGATCTATACGGTCATCCTGAGGGTGATGTTGTACTGCGCAAGCTCGGTGATGTACTGGCAAAAGCGATGCAGCGGCCCAGCGATTTTGTATTTCGTATTGGTGGTGAAGAGTTCGCCATTTTAATATCAGGATTGGATACCAGTAAGCTTGAAACGTTTTTAAATAGCATTCGAGAAAAAGTGCTCGGGTTAGAAATTGCCAATAAAAACAGCAGTGTCAGTCCTCATTTAACGGTTTCAATCGGCGCAGCGATCTTAATTCAAGGAGCTATTACCGCTCAACAACTCTACAAAACAGCCGATAGGGCACTGTACCAGGCAAAAGTTGAGCGTAATGTAGTGTTCGTAGAAGATTTTTCTGGTGAAGATTTAATCGAAAGTAAATAAATTGATGGTTTTATAGGAAATATATTTCATTCTGAACAATGCAGTGGGTATGGTGTTTATGCTGTATGCAAGATAAAAAAACCGGTGGCTGTCTAAAAAGAGTGCTAAGTGACATGAATTGCTGTTGTTATTGGTATTAATGAGTTAGTTTTAGATGTGTTTTTAATATTATCTGTAGACAGATTTCCTGGGAAGAAATATAAAAGCATTCTAATTTGTTTGTTAACCAAAGATTAGCACTTAATATAGACTAACACTGTCTATAGAATAACGTTTAAACGGAAGCATTCATTGTTCACGCGTCTTGCTAGCTTTTTGTCATCCACTGCTAAGGGCCTCGAAAATGGACAAGAATTTACCTCAAGTTGAATTGATTGCCTCTACCGCACAAGGTAGTGTCTCTTCTTTCTTATTCTCTGAGTCGCCTGATGCAGGTTCGTTCATCAGCGACAGTATGAATTTCGTTGGTATAGAAATGCACACTGTCGATGTGGCGCTGCTGGTGCTCTGTCCAATTCTCGCTACCTTGGGGCTATTGGTTTCCTCGTTAATCCGTGCACCATACGCCATCGCTGATCCGCTCTATAAACGTATATTCAATGGTTTGTTTTCTAATATAGCCAACTTATTTATCGGCATAGTCGTTGGTCTTATCATTGCGTTGTTTTTTTTAGGTGCTATCAATAATGATATTACCTCACTCACCAAAATATTAGTGCTTACGGCCTTCTTGGGTTATCAAACGCCGTTATTTTGGAGCGTAAAAAGCGCTTTGAGATCAGCACCCGCTACGGTCACCTCTAAAAAAGCAACTGCCCCAGTAGTGCTGAGCCAGGATGCTCTAAAACTAGAGCGCATCAAGCGGGCTAAACTAAAGCTGGCTAAACAAGCCAATTAGTCACTGTCCTAGGCAAACTATTGGTTTAACCGAATGTAGTATTCCATAGCCCATGCCTTACTCTGCCCCTTGTTTTTATCGGTGTGGATTGCTCAATCAACCGAGCGCAATAGTGCGGTGTTCAATTGCATAACTCTATAAAAACCATAAATCTCTCTATGCAGGTGTTTATATACAAATATCTGGGTGATACTTTTCGCGCTTAAAAGGTAAATAGTTGGGCTAGGTTGTGAGCGGCACGTGATCAATCATTCTATTTCTCTGCATTTCGTGTTACTTTTTATGTTTTTGCTGCATGTTAAATAATATTATTGAGAAACAGTGTTTAATTATTGAATATGATGAAACTTTTTAGAGTCCAATTGACGATGCTAATCTTTATTAGTCTATTGGGTGGAGTAGTAATCTATGAAATCTTTGGTAGCTTATCTGGGCTCGATGCCATTGCTATTGCCGGGATGATAGCGGGCGTTTTTATCGGTGTTTTTAGTGGTAAAAACCTCGGTATGTTCGCTATTTTCCCCAGTTTTCTTGCCGCTACATGTGTCAGTTTAGTGTTTGGTATTCTCGCTCTTCTGTCCTTAAATAGTGGTGAATCACTGATGTTAGTATTTGGGCAGTTTGCGTTGGGCTTCTTTCTGCTAGGGGGGACCATAATAGGTTGTCAGTGGGGAGGTCACTTATTCGTACGTGATGAGGACCTCGCTCAGTTACGCGAAATTTTTGGCGATAAAAATAACCTTCCCTCAGCCAGTCGAGGCAGTGAAAATAAAGATGAGCGTTAGATCTCTGCCTTTGCGTCCGTTCACATAATATAATTTCCCGATCTTTTTTTTGTCATGTAAATATTAAAGCTAATATTAGAGGTAGGTATGCAGTATAGAACGTTAACTAATACAGATTTGAAAGTGAGTCGTATTTGTTTGGGCACGATGACTTTCGGCCAGCAAAATACCCAGCAAGAGGCTTTTGCACAATTAGATTATGCGCTTGCCCAAGGGGTCAACTTTATAGACACCGCTGAGCTGTACCCAGTACCAACCAGTGCTGCAACTCGCTGCTTAACGGAAGAATACATAGGTAATTGGATTGAACAAAGGGGCAATAGAGATAAGTTTATTCTCGCCACTAAAGTATGTGGTCCGGCTCCTATGGTCGAGTATTTACGTCCCAATATTGCACATGACGAACACAATATTCGCACGGCTATTGAAGATAGTTTAACCCGCTTGAAAACAGACTATATCGATCTTTATCAATTACATTGGCCGGATAGGCAGAGCAATTTTTTTGGTCAATTAGGCTATGAACACGACAGTGATAAAGATGGTACGCCCCTATTCGAAACGCTGACAGTGCTTAAAGCGTTGGTGGATGAGGGTAAAATACGCTATGTAGGGGTGTCAAACGAGTCACCTTGGGGAGTGATGAGCTTTTTACAGTTGGCGAAAGAGTTCGGGCTACCTAGAATCGCCACAGTGCAAAATGCCTATTCACTGCTCAATAGAACCACTGAAATAGGATTGGCGGAAGTGTTATACCGGGAGGGAATTGATTTGCTTCCCTATTCTCCACTAGGCTTTGGAGTATTAACCGGTAAGTATCTAAAGGGTGGATTACCTGATAACTCTAGATTAAAGCTGTTTCCCAGTTATAACCGCTACCAGACACCCAATGGGATGATTGCCACCGAGCAATATGTAGACTTAGCTAGGCGCTTTGAGTTAGATCCGGCGCAACTGGCGATCGCTTTTGTCGCTTCTCGTCCCTTCGTTGGTTCGACGATTATTGGTGCTACTTCGGTCGCGCAATTGAGCACTTGTATTGATGCGATCGATGTGGATTTAAGTGCTGAGGTAATTCAAGAAATTGCCAACATCCACAATGCCTGTCACAACCCTTGCCCCTAAAATTATTACAGAGATTTCTATGAATTGGTTACTGATCTTCTTCGCGGTAGTGGCAGGTACCATGTTACCCATGCAGGGTGCCCTTAATGCCCGTTTAGGTGCATTGTTGGTGCATCCGATGCAGGCGACTTTCGTCTCGTATATTGGCGGTACTATTGCCTGTCTCACGGTACTTGCCCTGGCAGGTGCCAGTCTTCCCGATTATAAGCGCTTGGCGAGTATTGATTGGTATCTTTATTTAGGTGGGTTTTTAGGGGCGGTGTTCGTCAGTGGTATGTTGTATTTGATGCCACGTATTGGTATTGCCAATATGCTGGCCGCAGCCATTTTGGGGCAATTAGTCATGTCGGTTATCTTTGATCACTATGGTTTGGCAGGCATTAAAATAGAGATTAATGCTAATCGAATCATAGGTGTTGGTCTATTGCTCGGTGGGGTCTATTTCCTCCAGCGATAGAGGTTGAATCCAATCGGGTTCAACCTTCGCCAAGGGCGCCGTCGATTAATCAATAATCGCGGTTAACTTATCTATCAGCATCTCTATATCTTCGGTCGATGTGTAGTGCACTAGGGAAAAACGTAGCACCCCATCGAGGGTATCAATTTCCATCGCCTCTAGCAGACGAACGGAATAGAAATGCCCGGCACCGCACATGATGCCCTGTTCACCCAATTGTTTAGCTAGTTTCATGGCCGAGTAACCCTCGACTATAATTGAGACAGTAGGCGCTCGGTTATTGGGGGTGGCTGGGCCTATGATACGTATTTTTGGGTGGCTATTGAAAAACTTGAGTAGAGGGGTGAGTACCGCTTGTTCGGCTCGGATTAGCAAATCGTGAATTGCCTGACGTTGCACCTGAAAATCCGGGTTATCTAGTGGTTTAAAATGCTGTTGATAAAGTGCTGTGAAATAGTCACAGACACCGGTGGCCGCCGCTATTTGTGCATGATCTGGACCGGCGGGGGTTAAGCGTTTTTCACGTAAATCGGCATTAAAGTAGTGACCTTGGTTAGTCAAATATTGATCCATGTGACTGCGAACCACCATTATTCCCTGATGAGTGCCGTATACTTTGTAGAGTGAAAATAGATAGATATCGACGTCTAATGCTTGGATGTCGGGTAACCCGTGTGCCGCATAAGACACACCATCAACCAATGTTTTCACCCCATTTTTGCGGGCTAGGGTAGCGATTTTGGCTACAGGGTTAATTTCACCGAGTATATTAGAGCAGTGTGGAAATACTAATAATTTAGTACGAGCATTAAACAGGGTCTTTAACTGCTCTATATCTAAGCTGCCAGTAGCGGGGTCAACCCCCCATTGGCGAATGACGATGCCCAGCTGCGCCATTTTTCTCCAGACACCTGAATTGGCTTCATGGTCTTGGTTAGTGACAATTATTTCATCACCTGCGGTTAGCCAGCCGAGCATTGCCTGAGAGAGTACATAGGTATTCTGGCCGGTAGAGGGGCCGAAATAGAGTTCTTCATCGGTGACGTTTAACCAGCGTGAAAACGCTGTGTAAGCACTGTCCATCAGCTGTCCAGCGGTCTGTGCTTGGGGGTAAGGGTGGTAGGGTTGGACTTTAGTTTGACGGTAATAACAGGCTAATCTGTCGATGACTTGTTGGCACATATACGAGCCTCCGGCATTTTCAAGAAAAGCAGTATTTTTTAAGCTCGGTTCGCTAAAAGCCGGAAATTGGCGGCGGACAAAATCTAGATCTAAGGGAGTAGTGTGCACAGTAGTCGCTTCCATATGAGTAATAGATAAGGTTATTTTAGCCATAAACAGCTGCTTAAGTCTGCTCAATATTACCCTGTTGCTTAGGTAATTATGCTAACATATGTTCAAATTATTGGAAATTAAGACCGATATCATGCATAAAGTATCCTTGGACCGACAAGATGTCCGTATTCTTGAGATTTTACAACGCGATTCAAGAATTTCGCGGGCAGCATTAGCCGACGCGGTGAATTTATCCGCCTCCCAATGTTACCGTCGCTTAAAACACTTGGAATCATCGGGTTTGATCGATCGTTATGTGACCTTGTTAAACTTGGAAAAGGCCGGTTACGATGTACAGGCGATGGTGATGATCAGTTTTTCAAAGACCGAACATAAAGCCAGAGAGAAACTGTTAGCCCTGATTCAATCACTGGCTGAGATCCAAGAATGCTATAGTGCCTCAGGCGAGTACGACTTTATCTTGCGGGTGAACTGTACGGGGATGCGCGCCTATTCTAATCTGATTAATCAAAAGCTACTCAGCGAATTTGTGGTGGCTATTCACTCCTATATATTATTGGATTGTTTAAAGTACAGCACGGCTTTAAATATAGAGGCATCTAAGTAGGGAGGTAACACCATAGTCGCTAGGGAGTCTCCTGTTGCTGATGCCTAATCCTCTGTTGATGTAAAGATTCAATGATGGCTTTCAGGTGCGAGTACTTGTCTTGCTCAGCTTCTAACTTTACTGCGGTTTTACTCTCTAATTGCTGGAGTGCTTGAAAACTGCTGTTTTGCAGGCGTATGGTCGACGGTGCAGGAGCTTGGGTATCAATGACCGATTGGTTAGTGACGGTGTTGGTGCCTGTTACTGTCTGTGTTGATCTGTGGATTTTTGCAGAGTAATCGTATTGACTTCCGGGTACAGGGAATAACCAGTCAATTAAACTGCGCTGCTCCTCCTCCTCCTCTTCCATCATGAAGGGGGTGCTGGCAATATTGCTGTCCAGGTTGATGCGTTGGGTATCGGCCGCTGGACGCTGTGAATTCCAAGCACCGATTTGTAATTCAATATTATTGGCATGATGACTACTGGTTTGAGGCGCATCGCGGATAGCGATATCCAGCTCTTGAATACTGGCAACTTGCCCTTTTTCTGTGAGGTAGATACCACTGCGTTTAATTTGGCCCAATAAATTGTTTTCGGCGTCTCTAAGATCAAAATCACCCAGTGCTGCCCCTAAATAAATGGCGCCAACCCCGGCTGCTTTTAAACTTATCAGTTGGTCGTGCCCCGCAGCATCTCTGGTCCAAACTTTTAACTTAGAAAATATGGGGTCATTCTCATCAATCCATTTATTGTTGTCTTGATCATACTGAGCTAAGTCGGCGAAAGCGCTTTTACTACCCGTTCCAAAAAGTTCAGAACCATCGTTAATGCGCCCATCTTCGTTCCTGTCGATAGCCAGAAAACCACTGCCGGGGCCAACAAATGAAATTTGCTCCTCGTGGCCGTCAGCATTTAAATCAAAACTGAAGCTTTGGCTGGTTAAACTGGCAGTCCCCCCCGCTAAATTAATCACTAACGGATCGATCAGTTGGCGCTGAGTGCTGGTTAAGTGTAAGGATTCTTCCATTGAAAAATTTCTGTTCATCTCTAGCTGAAGCATGAAATCTATTTCGGTACCATCCTCAGTGGTGACTCGCCCCTGGGTTCCCACGTGCAGTGTCTGGTTCTGTGTGAAGCTGTATTGCTCTTTTACCTCTACCCTAGCGCTGGTGGTATCAGGGGTGCCTGAACTGAGATTAAGCTGTTCAATGCTTTGATAGGTTTGATTCTGTGGTGCTGCTAGCAGCGGTGAACTATTGGTGTCCAGGGATACATTTTGAATAAAAGCATTGATGCCCAGTGTGGTTTGCGTGAGTGCGTGGGTGGCTTGAGTCTGTTGATAAGTGGCTTGGTTGTAACCTGACTTAACGGTGGATGTGGCCTGTACCAGACTGCTATCTTCGGCGCGCATTTTTGCAGTGTAAGATAGATCGATGACATTGAATTGCGCTGCTGATTGTCCCGTTTCTGTCGGGCCGGAATTGCTCCGCCTTGCTGAGAATGTCTCTGTGCTCTGCTGTTCTTGCACAGTATTAAACCTAATGTCAGATGCTGTAATTTTCATCATTGCCTCCCTGTTTATTACGGCTTCGCGCATTAAGTGTTATCGGCAAATGTGGAAATTTCCTGAGTTGTGTTTTGCCCATGATGCAACGGGGTCTTAGGAGCGGAGCAATGTGGCTGCATATGCCAAGATTATCGGGTAGTATCTGTCTGAATATTGGTTTTATATGAGGTTGCTAGTGGGAAAAATCAGGGTAGAAGTAGTTGCTACCTCTTCGGTGGTACCTAAAGTTGAACTGCACTTGGGGTTGGATAGGTTAAAGGTGCTTGGATTTGAAGTTAACGTCGCTGACAATATAATGGCGCGCGATTTTGCCTATGCCGGTGGCGTAGAACAGCGCGCCGCCGCTTTTTATGCTGCCGCTATGTCAGCATCTGAAATTGTCTGGGCAGTGAGGGGGGGATATGGGGCGAGCCAATTACTCTCGCAGTTAGAAATACTCAGTCGGACGGGGCTACCACCCTCGCAAAAAATCTTAATTGGTTACTCTGATGTTACTGCTCTGTATGAGTTTGTCACCCAGCGATGGGGCTGGAAAATTCTACATGCTCCGATGTTGGCCTCTGCAGACTTTCACCAGATGCGAACTGATGATGAAGCAGCTTTACTCAGTATTATCTCCACTGGGGCTCTACAAGTGAGATATAGAGAGCAAGATCTACAGTGGCTGCATCAAACCGCATCATTCGAATCATTGGCGGCTCCATTGTACGGTGGTAATTTGGCGGTTGTCTGTTCATTAATCGGCAGCCCCTGGCAATTAGATTTTTCGGGGAAAATAGTTTTTTTTGAAGAAATTGGTGAAAGTTGGTGCAAAATTGATCGACTTCTACAACAGCTATTCCTTAGCGGTGCACTGCGTCATTGTAAGGCAATTGTATTAGGCGAATTCACTAATTGTGCTGATTTGTCGCCCAGGGGGCGAGTCTCCCCGGACAGTGAAGAATACGTAAACTTACGAGATGTTCTCACCCCTAAAGAGGCCATGCGTAGAGTTTTTTCTCGCCTCGGCGCAGCGCTTGATGTTCCTGTTTGTGCCGGGCTTGCAGTCGGCCACTGTGTGGCAAACGCTCCTCTACCACTGCAGGCAAACTATCGGCTATCGAATGCGAGAGGCCTCGAATTTATCAGTTGGTAATAGATTGTTTTTGATTGCGTTCACCACTACTTTGTCGCGATAGCTGTGAGTATTACCCTTAAGGAACCAGCGAGTAAGTCCCAGACGTCCCGCAGGGTGTTTACCTTATAAAGAAAGCTAAGCGGCCAACAGAGATGAAATCTTGTTTCATCTGTATTTACGTTGTCAGAACGCTGGTAACGGACGCGCCATTCGCGTCCGTTCTTGTACGGATCGCAGTGCCCCATTTTAAAGGTATTGAACGCTTAGACTTATGTTATAAAAAGGCACAGTGAGCATCTGGGGACTTATTCGCTACTTCCCTTACTGCCATAGCTTGCGTCTAATTACCTAGCCAATGCTACCTAAAATATCAGCTGTTATTGATCTGTTGTCTCTTTCGAGGGCCGCATAATTTGTATTTTTTTGGTTGTATGTTTTTTCTAGATAGAGTTGTTTATCACTTATTCACGTCTACACTTATATTAGTCTTTGGAGCTGCGAAACGTCGCTGCATAAGACGGATTTTAGGGGGCAATATGCTTTTTTATAAAATCCTGTTTTGATTAAATCGACCAGTCTATTAAGGTGAACAGATGTATTTTTATCAGATATTTGATGAGTTTCGTGAGTTTTATAAGTTTTCTTTATTTAGCAAAAAAAAGTCTAATAGCATAGGTTCTAGGTTACTTATTTGGGTGCTTGCGGTTAGTTCTCTATTTGTGATTTTTCAGACTCTGTTCCAGGTTAATAATGATTACAAGTTAGGGCTTACAGAGATTGATAGGCGCTTCCATCAAATAAATTTGAGTTATCAAGGTAGCTTGTCCAGAAGTATTTGGGAGGTTAATAATTCGCAAATAATCAGTACTATTGAGGGGATGTTGCAGCTTCCTGATGTGGTTAAAGTAGTAGTGTTCGAGACGGGAATGGAACGAGATGCTCAGCGAATTGTGCTGGCTGAAATGGGTACTATTCCCGATGCGGGAATAAGGGAAAAAACCATGCCTATTCTGATTGAAAGTAGAGGTAAATCACTGCAGATTGGCTCATTAAAAGTAGTGATCAGCTTAGAGTCATTGTA
>JABSRA010000020.1 GCA_013215445.1 Oceanospirillaceae bacterium | reverse complement strand
TCAGTGCTCCCTCGCCGGTATTCATCCAGATACCCGCTTTTTTGGCCCCTAATGACAGTGCGGTAATGGCGGGAATGGACAGCGCTCCAAAACTCATCCCCGAGATATTAAACAGCGATGCAGTGGTATACGGGTATTTTGCTGATCCTTGGCCAATTATCACATTTGCCGCGGGAATGGCATCTTCGGTTAACGTAGGAAAAAGGCAGTTGAGGAAGATAATATCACCGGGTTGGTTTAATGGTCGGGTGGAGCCAAATGCCACCGTGGCATCCACATTCTTAGCCGCTCGGTACACCCAAGCGCGCTGTGCCCGATTGAACGGCAACTCCTCCCTATCCAAGGAAAAGAAATACTGGCGAAAAAACTCACCAATATGTTCAAAAAAATACCTAAACCTGCCGATCACGGGATAGTTTCGACGAATAGCCTGTTTCGTTTGAGTGACATCCGCAATATAGAAATAGATGAGAATAACGATGCCGACAAAAATCAACACCACAAAAATGAAAGAAATTAGCTGCATAACAGCCGCGGTAAATTCACTCACCGCCTGTAAATCAAAACCCGACATGCTCATGTCCTTTATCATTAGAAATTTAGCAAGTGAAACCATCCACAGTCTCGATAGTTGGAATAGATCCGCTCATTAATTTCAGTTTCACTGTAGAGACAATTGACCGTCTCTATATTTTATTTTTATAAGTATCAGTTTTAAATACGAATATAGCAGTTTGACGGCAGATGACAACACATTGAGTCGCTTAAAACATTACCCAAGCTGAAGCCTGTCGGCGTCAGATCGGGCATGGCGGGAGTAGATTTTACTCTCTGTTACTGCAAGACTAGGCGAAGTAGCAATCCAAGAGATAGATAAAAAAAGCGGGTCTGCACTAGGCACTTAGTGGTTATTTTCGGGCCGTCGATACATCATCACTGACGCTAATGAGTCAACGACCTTGGGCTATTTGATGAGCCTTTTAGGCACTGGCTAGGGCGAGTTTAACCGCAAAAAGTACGAAAGCTGCGCCCACCCCTCCACCGGAAAGCGCACTGAGTTTTTGACGCTTTTTAAAGGCAGCCGCCAACACAGAACCCGCGTAAATAAGTACCCCGAGATACAGCAAGCTAAACACTTGTAAGGTAATGGCTAAAATAAAGAATGGAATAACTGGCTGTGGGTAGAGCGGGTCCACAAACTGCAGGAAGAATGAAAGTAAAAACAAAATCGCCTTTGGATTTAGTACACTGACCAGCAGCGCTTTACGAAAGGCTTTCATCGAAGAGGATTTAGTGATGTTATTGACCCGCTGCATACTTTCGTCATCAACTTGACGCCAAGTTTTAATTGCACCACCAATCAGAGTCACCCCAATAACAATAAGGTAGGCGGCGCCTGCATATTTAATCGCCATAAAGATAGCAGGATAGGCATTCAGTAGTGTAATGGCTCCCAGTGCCGTCGCCAAAATTAACAGCGAGTCACCGATAAACACGCCCGCTACCGCCGCCCAACCCGTTCGTTTCCCCTGCTTTGCCGCCAGTGAGAGCACATACAATGAATTGGGCCCCGGCAACAGTATGATCAGTACCGCACCTAATACATAAGTTAAATAATTAACAACCCCAAAGTTTTCCATCAATCATACCTCATTACAATGGAAACCTTTATAGCTCAACAGGCTAGTGTCTACAAGTGCTAGATTATGCACAGTATGGATAAACTTTGATTATGTCAGCACAGCTTGCCCCAGAGATAATACAATCCTTATAGCCGAGAACAAGGATAAGCAGTACATTCACAAGATAAGGCATAGAGGAAAACAGACGCCTAGCTATTCAAGGGATACCGCTAAGTGCCTAAACCCCGCTTTGTCGTCGTCTTGGTGACTACCAGTTACTATTGAACACTGTTGTGGCGCCTATTTAATGGCGACTTTTTCTTTTTAAAGAGAGGGTCAAACTAAAGGTCGCGACAGGTTCGTCACCAAATTTATCGGGGCAAGTCGCAGTAATAATTACCGACATATTATGCCTTTCATCACTGTTCACCACTTTTTCCACTAGGGCTTTTATTTCTGCGCCTTGCTTGCAGCTAAAATAAACATCAGCCTCTGCTCTTTTTAGAAACTGTGCATTAAAATCTTTAAAGGCCAAGGATACTGGAGCACCACTGTCAATGATCATTTTCATCGCCGCCAAACCACCTGCACAATCTGCACCACAGGCCAGCACGCCAAAGTACATAGAGCCTAAGTGATTTTTTGATCTGCGTTTAAAAGGTATTTTAATAACACAATTATCAGCCGATAGTTCAATCACACTGGGTCGCAACCAAAATAACAGAGGGACTTTAAACAATCCAAAACTGCGCAATAAAATAGTATCACGGTATTTTTCTGGCAACATATTATAGATTTTTTTTGCGGTGCTCATATTTTCCTCTCAGGTATTCACAGTCATGTTAGTTTTTATATCAATACTCTTACAGAGAACCCATATAACAGTGACAAGTGCGTATCAAAACTCAGTATATGTTGTTATATTTCTTTGATATATTGCTAAATATACGGGGATAGACAGCACAAAGGTAGGGATTTATAGCAATAATTACCTATAGGTTACTCATGCTACCATTACTTCGCTTTTAGAGGTCAATGAACGGAAAAAAAGCAGCGTTTGCCAATACTAATCTTCAACAAAAAACCAAATCTTAAATAGTTACTCATAGTGAAACCAAAGGACGCTTAAATGCAAACAGTGCACATGACCGAGACCAAGACCATTCCCGCTCAATGGCAAATTTACCTAATGTTTTATATCTATGCACTAACGATGGGTAGCCTTTATCCAAGACTGGCAGACTTGCAACTTAAAATGCATTTAGGGGAAGCAGCCCTGGGGTTCTCTCTCTTAGGCTTAGCGCTAGGCACCCAAATTTCACTACTGTTCGCGGCATCTGCTCTGAAATGGCTCGGTACCAAGAAAATTTTGCTGATCTCAATCCCACTGCTCGGATTAAGTTATGTTGCCGCCTCTGCCGTTGATCATGGCTGGCAATTCTTTCTCTGTTTAGTCGGCAGTGGGTTGACCATTGGCGCGTTAGAGGTGGTGGTGAATTTGGAGGCTGATCGTACCGAATTCAAACTGGGACGGCGTATTATGAATCGTTCGCATGCCTTCTGGAGTTTGGGTTTTTTTAGTGCGGGTATTATCGGTGCGACAGCTAGCGAGCTAAAGCTCAATAGTAGCTGGCACTTTGCCATCATCACCTTCGTGGCAGCACTTTTGGGTTACCTGTTTTTTAGAAACTATCAAGCCGCGACGCCCAGGCCGAATGATACGAGCACTCATCAAAGGATGGTAGCGCCAAGCAAACCTATCGTATTAATTTGCATCTTCACCCTTTCGGCTATGCTATTAGAGGGAGCAGGTGCCGACTGGTCAGTTATTTTCATGCGCGATAATTTTGATTTATCGCCCTTTATCAACGGCTCGGCTTTTATCCTGGGGGCTCTATCACAGGCCATTTGCCGTTTTTTCGCCGATGCTCTGGTGAATAAAATAGGCGCCATTAAAGTGAGCCAACTGTCTATAATGACATTAGGCGCTGGCGCCCTGTTAATTACATTTTCACCGAACCCGAGCATAGCGCTACTTGGTTTTGCTCTGGCGGGGGCCGGGACTGCCTGTATATTTCCGCTGGCGATGTCGGCGGCCGCACAACGAACTGATCGCCCTGCCGCCACTAATCTAGCCTCGTTGGCACAAATATCCTTCGTGGTGTTTTTGTTAGCCCCACCGCTACTTGGATTTATCGCCGAACAATACAATATTCGTCTTTCTTTTGCGGTATCACTGCCGTTAATCATCATCAGTTGGTTTACCGTCTCAGCACTGGTGATGCCCGTCGCTGAAAACGATTCTACAGCCGAAAAAACAATTTGCTAGCTCTCTCAATAGCGGCTAATCGACTGGAATTTTCCCGCACTATCAAACACAATACAAAAACTACCGCTAATGCCAGAGTGTAATAAAAAGGGCTTTAGAATATTGGCGGGAAACATAATACTACGACCGTCTCTAGAGACGGTATTCACCATGCAGTTAGATTGCTGATACTGCTTTAGATACTCTTCATTAGAAATGCGGATATCGATTATAATTCTGTTCATCAACAACGTTGCAGGCAATTAACGATGATTACCAGTGAATTACTGTTGAGAATTATTGGCATTATTCTCATCGGACTGCTAGTTTAGCAACAATGGCTTGGACCATGTTGGCCGAGTGCGTAGAGGCCTTCTCAATAAAGTCAGCAAAGGATAAATTTGAAGATTTCCCGGCAATATCTGACAGTGCTCGTACCACTAGAAAAGGGGTATTAAATAAATAACAAGTTTGGGCGATGGCCGCCGCTTCCATTTCTACCGCCTTAACCTGTGGAAATAGCTGCTTAATCAAGGCTACTTTTGCAGGATCACTAACAAAGGTATCTCCTGTCGCGATCACTCCGCGCACTACCCTCGCACCCGATATTGACTCAATACAAGATTTGGCAATATCTGCCAGTAGTTCATCGGGAATATAAGTCTCGGGCATTCTCGCCATTTGCCCCAACGCGTAACCAAAAGCGGTCACATCCACATCATGATGTAATAGTTCGGAGGAGATAACGATATCACCAACCTCTAGCGAATCATCGCAGCCCCCAGCAGAACCCGTATTAATCACACAATCGGGGGAGAATTGCTGCAACATTAACGCAGTACTAACCGACGCATTAACTTTGCCGATCCCCGACTGCAAAAGTACTACTTCTACTTCTTGCAGCTTTCCGGTATAAATATCAAACCCTGCCAACTGATATTCAGATCTATCCACTAAGGCATCGCGCAAAATGGCTATTTCCTGTTCCATCGCGCCGATTATACCAACTTTTAACTGCTTATTTTGTTCTATCACTGCTGATAAGGATTGCAGTTTTGCCATGGGTAATATCTCTTCTAATCAACTTATTATGAATTGAAATCTAAGCCACAAGCTTACGCAATATAGGTCAAGATTTATAGCAAATCCCCGCCTTAAAGACGGTTATAAAGCAATTAAGCTACCACTCTCAATACACAATGTGCTCATGCCAGCCAAAGCTTTCAAATAGATTTACCAGCTGTTGAGGAAAAGGCGCTGTAATATTTATCTCTCGTCCTGAACTGGGATGAGTAAAGCGAATAGCACTGGCCATCAATAACAACCTATGTACCGCAAAATGTTCTCTAAATAGGCGATTGTGCCTACCTTCTCCATAATTGGTATCACCGACAATAGGACAGAGAATATGCTTGAAATGGCGTCTCAATTGATGCTTTCTACCGGTTTTAGGCATAGCCTGCACTAGTGAATACCTAGCGCAGGGCCATTTCCCGACACTGATCGGCAGCTCTATACACGCCAGGCGCTTAAAATCAGTGATTGCCGACTGCGCCTCTTTATCAACGCTGGCCTGACGCTCTGCTTTCTTATCATGAATATACTTTAGCGGGTGATCAATTCGTCCTTCATCAGGTGCATAGCCTCTCACCACACAAAGATAGGTCTTCTCAATTTTATGTAGGCAAAAATCGTCGGACAATCGCTGCGCTGCCAATTTGTTTTTAGCCACCACTAATACACCAGAGGTGGCTCTATCTAGACGATGTACGGTATAAGGGCTATAGCCCTGCAAGTGGATTTTTAACATTGACGCAACATTTTCGGTCCCCTTTGGGGTTAACCAACTGGGATGCGTTAACAGCCCAGCGGGCTTAGTAACGATCACTAAATCCTCGTCTTCAAACAGAATATCCAATACGAATTTGTTCAAACTATGATAAACCTTGAATTATTTATAAAAGTCGCCATTATAACCAGTATTAGGATGTTAATTACATACAGAGGAAAATTATGAACAATGTAAACATGGTTGCAGCTCGCTCAGAGCAGTCGATACTGCAAACCAATAAAGTCATTCGCAATACTTATATGCTGCTTTCCATGACACTGTTGTTCAGCGCAGTCACGGCCAGTATTTCAATGGCCATGCAAATTACTAGCATATGGACTTATCTGGGCTGCATTATAGCAGGCATGGGCGTATTATTTTTCATCGGTAAAAAACAAAATAGTGCTGCTGCACTACCCCTGACCTTTTTGTTTACCGGTCTTTGGGGATTTGCACTTGGCCCTATCCTAAACCAATACTTGGCAATGAGTAATGGCGGTGAAATTGTCGTCACAGCGCTTGGCATGACGGCCCTTACCTTTGTCGGGCTATCGGCTTACGTGCTCACCAGCAAAAAAGATTTCAGCTTCATGGGCGGTTTCTTAGCTGCGGGATCCATAGTGCTAATTATTGCCATGGTTGCCATGTTTATTCTACCGATGTTTGGCATCAATGTTTCAGCCATGCACTTGGCATTCTCAGCTGGCGTGGTACTGTTAATGGCAGGTTTCATTTTATATGATACCAGCAAAATCGTTAACGGCACTTATACCAACTATGTCATGGCGACTGTTGGTTTATACGTTAATATTTTTAACATGTTCATCCATATGCTGGCACTGGTTGGCTTCTTGAACGACGACTAAGCACTACTAAAAAGTCACCCACTAACGCCTCGCTTTCCCTGATAAGCGGGGCGTTATTGTTTTTACTTAGCAGTACTGCAGCACAGGCTTTGGATAGAATGATTTTTTCAATTTTGATCTACGCATCATCGAACTCAAGCCAGACCGAGCAGAGCGCGCTGCGTTTCACTCGTGCTGTATTGCAACAGGGCCACAGCATTCATCGGGTCTTTTTCTATGGCGAAAGTGTTAATGCCTGCTCCAATCTAATCGTCACCCCTAGAGATGAAACAAACATTACCGAGCAATGGCTCACCCTGGCCAGTGCAGCAAAGCTCGACATGGTGGTCTGCATTTCCGCCGCTGTTCGCAGGGGCATATTAGATGGCGCAGAGGCAAAAAGGCATAATAAAAGCTCGGCTAATCTAAGCGAAGGATTTCAGCTTTCAGGTCTAGGACAACTCGCCGATGCCATTATTATGTCCGACCGGACTATCACCTTTGGCAACTGAAGCTATGAAAAAAAACATTCTGCTTATCTTTCGCAACCCTCCCTTTGCCAACAGCAGCAATAGCGATACCCTGGATATTGCCTTAGCCTGCTCTGCTTTTGAACTACCGGTGAGCTTACTTTTCTTAAGTGATGGTATTTTACAATTACTCAACCACCAACAGGCAGAGCTACTGGCGCAAAAAGATCTAAGGAAACGTTTAAATGCACTCGCGATGTATGACATTGAAGATTATTATGTGATCGATCAAGACCTTATTCGCTATCAATTATCGGTTGAGGATTTGAGTTTAGCCTGTAAGGTTATCACTCAACAGCAACTCGCAGCATTGATTAGGCAATTTGATACAGTGATAAATTTATAATGACCCAAGCCAACCCTGCCACCCTACATATTATTAGCAAAAGTCCCACTCACCAGCAGCTCTATAGAGACATCGCTAACGCTCTGTTAGATGACGATGCCATCCTCTTTATAGAGGGGGGGGTCTATGCCTGTTGCGGCACCGAAGCAACAGCTCTCTTGGCAGCAACGAATAACATTTACGCCCTGTCAATTGACGCACAGTCGCGGGGCTTAGCCAATACTACCCCCGCAGCCATCACCTTGATTAGCGATCAGCAATTTGTAGAATTATGCTGCCAATATCATAAAACATTGAGCTGGTTTTAGCATGAATAAGCAACAGGCACTGGCTTTATTGGATGATGAGGGTTATCTACTCGACTTAGCGCTGTGGGACCAAGAACTAGCAGAAGCCCTGGCAAAGGTAGATCAATTCAATTTAACGTCCAAACACTGGGAAGTAATCTATATCATCAGAGAATTCTACCAAGAATACCAATTGTCGCCAGCGATGCGCCCATTAGTAAAGATGATGGCTAATAAATATGGCGCAGAGAAAGGAAGAAGTATTTATCTGCTGAAACTATTTCCCCAAAGTCCGCCAAAACAGGCCGCCCGTTATGCGGGCTTACCAAAACCGTTAAATTGCCTTTAGCTGCATCCTGCGATACTTCAGCATTACGCCGTAAGCAAAGCGAATACAAGCCAAAAACGGCTAAATAGCGAGCCTAGCTTACCCCTGGTTTGCTATTACTGCGGCACTTGGGCATTCAGCACCCTTCTTAATTGGCTATAGAAGCAATTTTTACCGCTGTATTTTAAGTGCCGCTCATACCTCTGGCTGCGTTAGGCGCAAGCCTCTCAGCATCGACATTAGCGACCACAGCCAATATTCATTCAGTAAAAAAAACCAACGGCTAGGCAGTACCGGATGGCACCGTCAAAAACACGGACTAAGCACTACCTTTTAACCAAATCTGGTCTATGCTAAATCACAACGGCGCATCAAAGAGATAGCGAACAAATTGACGGTGATTTGTAACCACTGGTAAATTTTTTATCAAATTCACCCAATAAATTTACTAATTTGTTAAAGTCCTGATGCAAGACACCGATAAATATAGCCAGAGAAGATTAACTTTTCAAATATATTCAACGCATTAACATTATTGAGTTATACTGATTTCATTAGTATAAATACTGAGTGATCTAACGTAATAGAAAAGATTGAGGTTTTTACCTCCGTGACTGAATTATAAAGGTGAACAAAGATGAGTATGGATGGTGCCGCTGCACAACTAAAAATGATGCAAAAAGTAGACGTTCCCAAAAAAACCGTTAAATCACGTGCTGTACAAGAGGAAATAATTTTTAATCAGTGGGCGACGTTTAAAGTAAACAATGAACTATTTGCCATTGACGTTATGCAAGTTAAAGAAGTACTCAGGTACTCAGAAATAACCCCTGTGCCCGGCTCAAGTGAGTGCATAAAAGGTATCATCAACTTGCGAGGCAATGTTGTTACCGTACTCGATACTCGACTACTGTTCTCTCTAAAAGCGCGAGAGATAGATGATGATACGCGCATCATTGTCGTGGAATACAATGAGCAGGAAGTTGTAGGCATGATCGTAGATAGTGTTGATGAAGTCGTCAACATCCCACAAAATGACATTGAGCGAGCTCCAAGTGTTGCCAGTGACGATTCAGATCGTAGATTTGTCCAAGGTGTTAGTTATTACGAAAACAACCTTATCATCTTGTTAGACCTAACTAAAATGCTAGACAGTATTACCCCGACCAGTGCAGAAGAAAACAAATAACAAAAACTTAGCTATCTTTGACGAGATGGCTATTTTTTTGCCTGAAAAACACCTCAGATAAATACTCAAGACTGTTTAGCAGCCAAATTTAGCACGTAAAAACAACCCACTGACTGGCTCAAGTTTAATACTCTTTCACCAGTCAATGCTACATCGGCTATTTAGCCTTAGACTCTCGCAGCGGCAAAGTCTGATTAAACACCAGTTGCTCTGGGGTACTGTCAGCATCAGCGACAAAATAACCGGTGCGTTCGAACTGATAGCCACTTTCGATTTCAGCTTTTAATAGTGAAGGTTCGGCCCATGCTCTGGGAATAACTTGCAGCGAATCTGGATTAATTAACTCAGTGAAAGGTTTTTCTTTATTTTTATCGGGAGTAGCATCGCTGAATAAACGGTCATAAATTCGCAATTCACAAGGCACTGCATGACATGCACTCACCCAGTGAATAACCCCACGAGGCTTGAATTCAGGAGCGGGATTTGCCCCGACAGTACCCGGCACGATACTGGCGATCACTTCTATGATTTGACCGCTGTCATCTTTTATAACCTGCTCTGCTTTGATTACATATGCACCACGTAAACGCACATAATCTCCGATGACTAAGCGTTTAAACTTTTTTCGTCCAAGGCTGGTATCTTCTGAAAAATCTTGCTTTTCAATGTACAAGTATTTACTAAAAGGAAGCTCTCTCTCGCCCATATCTAACTTGGGGTGTACAGCGAGTGATAACATTTCACTGGCCCCTTCCGCCACATTAGACAGCGTTACCTTCAACGGATCTATCACGCACATTGCGCGTTTCGCATTGACCTCTAAATCTTCACGCACTGCGGATTCCAACATACCCACATCAACCACTCCATTGGAGCGGGTTACGCCAACCATGTCGCAAAACTTTCTAATCGCCGTCGCCGTATAGCCTCTGCGACGCATACCAGAGATCGTAGGCATACGAGGATCGTCCCAACCATTGACAATACCCTTATCGACAAGTTGTTTCAATTTACGCTTGCTGGTCACGGTATAATTCAGTTCAAGACGAGAAAATTCATATTGTCTAGGGGTAGATGCTACCGGCAGATGTTCAAGAAACCATTCATACAAAGGTCTATGCCCCTCAAATTCTAAGGTACATATTGAATGGGTAATGCCTTCTATTGCATCTGACTGTCCGTGGGCAAAATCGTAAATAGGATAGATACACCACTGATCACCCGTCTGATGATGTGACACATTTAAGATCCTATATAACATGGGATCTCGAAGGTTCATGTTGGAAGACTGCATATCAATTTTTGCACGTAGCGAACAAAAACCCTCTGCAAAGCCCCCTGCTTTCATCTTAGCGAAAAGTGTCAAATTTTCACTGATTGAACGATCTCGATACGGACTGTTTTTACCGGGCGTCGTAAAATCTCCTCGATAAGCACGTGCTTGTTCTGCATTTAAATCACATACATAGGCATTACCTTTCTCGATTAAATACACCGCCCAATTGTAAAGTTGGTCAAAATAACTGGAGGTGTAGCGAACGTCCTCATGCCAGGTAAACCCTAACCAGCGAATATCTCTCTTGATCGCTTCAATATATTCCTGACTTTCTTTTTCAGGATTAGTGTCGTCAAAGCGTAAATTGCAAACACCGTTGAATTTCTCAGCCGTACCGAAGTTCAAGCAGATAGATTTGGCATGACCGATATGTAAATAGCCATTAGGCTCTGGTGGAAATCTTGTCACTATTTGCTTGGGAGCATCGGCACTTTTTAAATCGTCTTCGATGATTTGATGAATAAAGTTACTAGTTTTTGCAGCGGATTCGGCAGTGGAATTGTCATTACTCATGAGTTTTTTAAAAATAACCTCGGTTTTGTAAATTTTTCTCTCTGATTTAGACGATAACAAGATCAATTAAATAAACCAACAGAGACATTTTATATGGCGTTATTATAAACATATCGCCCCCTGAGGTCAGCCTTAAGCACACAAATTATCGGTGCTATAATCAATATTTCAAATACCCCTGATTTTGACCACCAACCAAAGCATAAACCGTTAAGCGACTATTCATAAATTGTTGACTATTTTTGGTCCTGGGGTTCAGAACTAGCTTTTAGCTAGGTAGTTGGTGATAAGTTGCTAAAATATTCAATTCTTATTTTGCGCCCGCGCCCTGAATTTAGGATAATAATAATAACTTATGAATGAATTATTTAAGGCAATACCATGATTACACTACACACAAATTTCGGTGATATTACTCTTGAACTCAATTTCGAGAAGGCTCCGATTAGCGCAAAAAACTTCACCCAACTAGCAGAGGACGGTTTCTACGACAAACTTGTTTTTCATCGTGTGATCGAGGGCTTTATGATTCAAACCGGTGGATTTACTGCCAATATGAAACAAAAAGAAGGGATCGCCAGCATCGAAAACGAAGCTGATAATGGGTTGAAGAACAGCATTGGCAGCATTGCGATGGCAAGAACTATGGATCCTCACTCTGCCTCTTCGCAATTTTTTATCAATCTCTCAGAAAATGCTTTTTTAAACCACACCACAAAAACCATGGAAGGCTGGGGTTACTGTGTCTTTGGCGAGGTTAAAGGCGGCATGAATGTGGTCAACCAGATAGCATCACTGAGTACTGCTAGCAAAGCTGGACACCAAGACGTTCCCGTAGAAGATGTTTATATTCAATCTGTCACTGTTACTAAACCTGATACCGAAGAGAACTCAGAGACAGTGGTTGACGATCAATAACCTGAGTAACTTCAATGTCTGTAATATTCATTGCCGATCTACACTTAGCCGCTGATCGTCCCGATTTGATTGCGGCGTTCATCAAGTTCGTGAAGCAATCCACCGCGCAATGCAGCGATCTCTATCTTTTAGGTGATATTTTTGAGGCTTGGATCGGCGACGATTACCTAGAACCAGCAATGAAACCGGTAGTTTCCGCCTTACTGCAACTCAGTAATAGAGGTTGTCAGCTATATTTACAACAGGGCAATAGAGACTTTCTATTGGGAAAAACCTTTGCTAAATCGATTAATGCCACATTATTAGCGGAATCTGTGGTGGTGGCGTTACCGGCAACAAAGGCACTTATCATGCACGGTGACCAGCTCTGCACCGATGATATTGATTATCAAAAATTCCGAACCATGGTTAGATCACCACCATGGCAACAACAATTTTTAGCAAAAACGGTCGCCGAACGCTTACAAATAGCGGCGCAATTACGCGCGGCTAGTAAAGAACACAGTCGGGTTAAATCATCACAAATCACCGATGTAAACAGTACCGCTGTGATTAAAGCGATGGATGATGCGGGTATATCATTACTGATCCACGGCCATACTCACCGCCCTGCATGCCATGAAGTGACCCTTGCTAAAGGGCGGGGCAGACGAATGGTATTAGGGGACTGGGGGGCTAACCTTTGGTACATTGAATGCACTGTGTCTGGCTGCGAGTTAATCAGCCAGCCTATTTGCTAAATTAAAGGATATTTACATGCGCATAGCGATGGTATTACTGATCACTCTTTCACTAGTGGGCTGTGCTGATTTTGCTTTAATCAATCGGGGTAATACCACCATTGTCGATAAAAATATGCCCAGCGCTTTAGCTAACAGCCTGCGCACTTGGTCAAAATTAAAGCGGCAATACGGTGCTAACTATAGCTATGAGAGACATGTAACAACATCCTCCGGCCATAATAACAACACGATATTACACATAGAGGATGACCGAGTTGAATACCGAGACTACTTTGAATGGCAAGAAGGCTATATGCCAACCTTAAGTTGGAGCGAATCCTTCGCCGATTTGGGCCGACACAATCAAGGCGCCGCGATTAAAACCATTGATCAACTCTATGTCCAATGCCAGCAGCAAATATTGAGCAAACCTCGGGCAGATTTTTCTATACAACTAGCACTGGATCAATTCAATATTTTAAAACAGTGCAGCTCCATAAAAATAGCTTGCGTGACTGATTGTAAACAGGGAATTAGGATTAGCGGACTGAGGATACCCACAGAATCTACTCAGCTTAAATAGATTAAACCTGATCAACAATCAGATAGTTATCCATTAAAAAAGACAACAATTCAGCACTGCTGGTGTAACCAGTCGCATTAATTGACAGTATTTTATCCGCATTTAGCTCGATACTGGCTGCATCTGAGAAATTCCCACTGTGACTAAAATATAGTAGTGTATTGGCATCTAATTGATCAAAACGAAAATATTGGTCCAGTGAATCACTATTATTTGATGCTTGCAATATAGTGTCCAACACCAAAGTCATTTGGCAGGCATCGTGCTCAGTCAGCGCAATTCGCTCAATATCATAAACAGGCTCTATGTCGGTTAATATTGAAGAGGCACCCAGCGGAAATACCGAAAATAGTTTCTCAACCAAACCTGCCGGCAGATTGGCATTTAAAACGGCATCAATTTTATCTGACATGTACTCAGTTGAAATATCTGCCGATAATCTTAGGCTTTGCAAAGATTCCAGATGCAGTGAATTGGCCTCATCAACTAACAAGGTAAGTCCACTATGCGCCGTGGTTTTAACCACTTCATTGACGTACAATAAATCGCCTGCGATTAACTCACGTTTTTGGCCTGCCTGATCAATAGCACTAACCTTTCCTTCTATTTTAACGACTGTTGCGATAACAGCATCCATAATTCCACCTCGCTCACTGAGATATAATAATATTAAATTATTTAGGAAAGTGAAATTGTACTCTGGTACATGAACGAAAGATTAATGAATTCCAGTATTCATGATTAAAACACATCAATGCTAATAATAGAGGTGGGGGTAATGCTGAGGATTATGGCGAAGACCAACTGTCAGCTACCCCCCGCTATAAAGCGTCGGGGGAGCAGTTAGAGATAGCTTAGATGACGGTAATGCCACCCATATAAGGTTGTAAAGCCAGGGGAACATTAATACTACCATCTGCATTTTGATGGTTTTCCAGCAGTGCAACCAAGGTTCTACCTACCGCTAAACCCGAACCATTGAGAGTATGCAATAGCTCTGGCTTACCCGTCTCAGAATTTCTCCAACGGGCTTTCATGCGCCTTGCCTGAAAGTCTAAGGTATTAGAACAGGAAGAGATTTCACGGTACTTATCTTGAGCAGGTAACCAGACTTCAATGTCATAGGTTTTAGCAGCTGCAAAACCTAAATCACCACCACACAAGATAATGACCCGATAAGGCAACTCTAACTTCTGCAATATCTTTTCTGCATGGGCAGTCATATCCTCAAGCGCCTGCCAAGAATCTTCAGGCTTTACCATTTGAATCATTTCAACTTTTTCAAATTGATGTTGACGAATAAGCCCACGGGTATCTCTACCTGATGCCCCAGCTTCAGAGCGAAAACACGGCGTATGTGCCGTGTACTTTAACGGCAGCTTGGCTTCATCAATAATTTCATCACGCACCATATTAGTCACTGGTACTTCAGCGGTGGGGATCAGATAATAATCACGATCACCAAAGGGCACTTTAAACAAATCTTCTTCAAATTTCGGCAACTGCGAAGTCCCCAAAAGAGATTCCCTATTGACCATGTAAGGCACGTAGATTTCGGTATAACCATGTTCATTGATATGAGTATCCAACATAAACTGAATCAAGGCTCTATGCATTCGCGCTATCTTGCCGCGCAACACCACAAACCGTGAACCGGTTATCTTCGCTGCGCTTTCGAAATCCATACCTTGCTCGGAACTACCCAATTCAATATGATCGAGGGGATCAAAATCAAATTCAGCTACTTTTCCCCAGCGGCGGACTTCTACATTGTCCTCTTCATCTGCCCCTTCAGGTACATCTGCAGTGGGTAAATTAGGCACACCAAGCAGAATATCATCAAGTTGCTGATTAATTTGCAGCAGAGCAGCCTTAGCTTCCTCCAACTGCGATCCTAAATTACTAACACTTGCTAACAGTGGGGCTATATCTTCACCGGCAGCTTTGGCTTTACCTATCGATTTAGACTTACTGTTGCGCTCGCTCTGTAAGTTCTCCGTGTCAATTTGGTGCTGGCGACGCTGACTCTCTAATGATTTGAACGCGTCAACAGGAAAAACATATTTTTTCTTCAGCAATTGTGCGGCAATATCTTCTGGGTTAGCACGAACTATTTTAGGATCTAACATGAGCTATCAATATTCCTTGGAGGTAATAAGTATATTAGCGGCAGTATAATGTATCCGCGTTAAATTGAATATTTTTTACGAGATTTTTTAATCTATCTGCGTGGCTTTAGTGCTTTATCCACAGTATTGCTTAGACGCGTTTCATGCCGTTATACTACTCAAAAATTTAAGTCAAAAATCAGATTAACGAACAGACTCCCCAAATACTCTAGCAAAATAGAACGCTATGAGTCCCAGCCCTAGTTGCAAGTTAATGCCCAGCATTAACTTAAACCAATCTTTTAGAACAAAGTGGCTATGCACTTCAGCTATAAACGTAGAAAAAGTAGATAACGACCCTAAAAACCCCGTTAAAAAAGCCAGTCGCAGAGCACTATTAAGCACAGTACCGGTCGTTTCATAACCGAACAAAAATCCCATCAAGCTACAGGCAATTATATTAGCAAATAGTGTACCGACAAACAGCTGATCAGTGACCGCATTGAATTTAACACTCAACCACCAGCGCACTAAGGCACCGAGTGACGCACCTAACATAACCCCTAATACTATGTTTACTTTAAACAAATCATTAACCCTTGAGTGCTAACTACAACGTGCAAACATTGACATACCACTGGCTGGCAATCTGAAAACAAATAAAATACTGGAGCCATTAGTATCGTCGCCTGGTACTTTCATTATCCAGTGCATCCAGAAAACGCAATTTTTCTGTGATTTTAATTTCCAAGCCTCTATCACTTGGCTGATAATAGCGCCGATGGGCTATTTCAGGAGGGAGATAACTCTCCCCGGCAGCATACGCATTGGGCTCATCATGGGCGTAACGGTATTCTTCCCCGTAACCTAAATCTTTCATCAGATCAGTGGGAGCATTTCGTAAGTGGTGAGGAACTTCTAACTCCACATCTTCCTTAATATCAGCTCTACACTGTTTATAGGCTAAATATAACTTGTTACTTTTTGGCGCACAGGCGCAGTACACTGCCGCTTGCGCTATTGCCCGCTCCCCTTCCGCCGGCCCGACCCGTTCAAAGGCATCCCATGCCGCGAGAACGACTTGCATTGCACGAGGGTCTGCGTTACCTATATCTTCTGAGGCTATGGCCACTAATCGACGGGCAATGTATAGAGGATCTGCACCGCCTTCTAGAATACGACAACACCAATACAATGCACCATCAGGGGATGAGCCACGTACCGATTTGTGGAAAGCGGAGATCATGTCATAGAAAATATCACCCTGTTTGTCAAAACGCTGCACGCTATGCTGCAAAACCTCTTGCAGCTGCTTTTCACCTATCACTTGGCAACCATCATTGAGCACTGACAAATCGGCGGCTATTTCTAATAAATTTAGCGCCCGACGTGCGTCTCCATCACTGGCGATACACAGGGCATTGAAGGCATTACCCTGAAAAGACAAATTTAATGCCCCCAGTCCATGCTCATGGTCTGACAGAGCCTGCTCTAGTACTTGCGCAATCTCTGTCTGCTCTAAATTTTTTAACAGGTATACTCTGGCTCTCGACAAAAGGGCGTTATTTAGCTCAAAGGAAGGATTTTCAGTCGTGGCACCCACAAAGATAAAAGTTCCATCCTCGATATGGGGTAAAAATGCATCTTGTTGCGCTTTATTAAAACGATGCACTTCGTCGACAAACAGGATAACCTTGCGCGCACTGCTTAATGCCACATGTTTAGCTTCCTCTATCGAAGCGCGGATTTCCTTCACCCCAGAGAGCACCGCGGAGATACTCATAAAGTGTGCATCGCTGGTATGCGCTAATAACTTAGCCAAAGTGGTTTTTCCAACACCAGGTGGGCCCCACAGTATCATAGAATGCAACACCCCTTGCTCTATCGCTAGTCGCAAGGGCTTCCCTTTACCCAGCAAATGGGTTTGCCCTATGTATGTCTCTAGCGTAGCAGGTCGCATTTTTGCCGCTAGTGGCTGATAGCTGGGTTTGGGTGAGGCAAATAAATCAGCCATTATTCTTCGTTACCATCAATTTGCACACTTTATTGGCTACCGCTGTTATCAATCATAACATCCGTTCCAGGAGGCGGTATAAAGGTAAACAGACCGGACTTGAATGTTTGGTTTAACTTAGCTTGGGATAGAATGATACTGGTTTGCTTGCCCAAAATATCGACTAGCATTAACTCTTGTAGAATTTTCCCGACAAAGAGTAACTGGATCTTTTCAAAATTACTTTCTGTTTTAGGTAACAGCTCAAACAGCTGCTCGTCACCGCGGTTAATTAATTGGCTTATTATAAATTTTTTACTTAAGGCAGTGATATTGCCATTGAGGATTAAAGCCGCCCCATTGGCTTCATCAGGCTGTACTTTTTTACGCGTTACCTGCTCTAAATCTTCATCGTAAATCCAGATGTAATTCCCATCGCTGACGATCAACTGTGGGAATGGCGTCACGGTTTCCCAGTAAAACTTATTGGGCCTGAGCACACGCATGTTCCCCTTGGAGACCTCGCCTGCGCGCCCCTGCTGATCCTGGCTAAACTGCTCAAACTGGGCACTGTAGTTAGCAAAATTATCCAACAATTTCCCCAACTGCTGTACGGCACTCGCCGCCTGTAAACCAGAGCTGCCAAATAGGCACAATACACTAATAACTATGCTGTTTAAAAATTTCAATCTCATCATCTCTATCCTCTACTTAATCCCTTGGGGGTGGAGGTGCTAATACTTCTCGCTGCCCATTAGTACCCGCAGAGGATATGACCCCAGCGGCTTCCATTGATTCAACAATTCTCGCAGCACGATTATAACCTATCTTAAATTTGCGTTGCACACTGGATATTGATGCTTTACGGGTAGTAGTTATAAAAGCTACCGACTCGTCATAGAGTGCATCTTGTTCATCATCGCCAAATAAACTAGCCGCATTGGCACCGGTACCCTCATCCGCGACTTGCATATTAATATAGTCGGGCTTTCCCTGTCGCTTCCACGCTTCAACTGTGCGGTGTACTTCATCATCACTGACAAAGGCGCCATGTACTCGCGAGGGAACACTGGTACCCGCCGGCAAATATAACATATCACCATTACCCAATAGGTTTTCAGCGCCGCCCTGATCTAAAATTGTCCGAGAATCGATCCTTGAGGATACTTGGAAGGCGATGCGGGTAGGCACGTTGGCTTTAATTAATCCGGTGATCACATCCACCGACGGTCGCTGCGTCGCCAAGATGAGATGAATACCTGCCGCGCGCGCCTTTTGTGCGATACGGGCAATCAGCTCTTCTACTTTTTTACCAACAATCATCATCATGTCGGCAAATTCATCAATCACTACCACGATGTAAGGCAGTACTTCTAATGCGGGAGCGGGCGTACCAGGGCTTTGCCCCTGCTCTTGTGGATCCCAGAGCGGATCCACTAATGGCTGGCCCGCTTTTATACCTGCCCTTACTTTATCGTTAAATCCATCTAAATTTCGCACCCCCATTTTTGCCATCAATTTATAGCGTCTCTCCATTTCAGCGACACACCAACGCAACCCCCCCGCCGCTTCTTTCATGTCGGTGATGACCGGTGTCAGTAAATGTGGAATTCCCTCGTAGATCGACAGCTCCAACATTTTAGGATCAACCATCATCAATCTGACATCTTTGGGACCCGCTTTAAACAACAAACTCAAAATCATGGCGTTTACGCCAACAGATTTACCGGAGCCAGTCGTACCGGCCACCAGTAAATGCGGCATTTTACCCAAATTAGCCACGACTGGGTTACCAGCAATGTCATTACCCAGTGCCAATGTCAATTTTGATGAAGCTTCTTGATAGACAGGGGAGGTCAAAATTTCAGAGAGACGCACCATTTTGCGATTGATATTAGGTATTTCTATGCCCATCACCGATTTACCGGGGATAACTTCCACCACCCGTACACTCATCACCGCCAGTGACCGCGCTAAATCTTTGGCTAAGTTTACTATTTTACTCGATTTAACCCCCGCAGCTGGCTGTATTTCAAAGCGGGTAATCACCGGTCCAGGATTAACTTCTACGACCTCGACAATCACCCCGAAGTCTTTCAATTTTATTTCTAGCAATCTAGACATATCTTCAAGTTGTTGCAGGCTGTAACCAGCCTCTGTCTGCTCTTCCGCCACGTCCAGTAGATCCACACTGGGTACTTGTTCCTCGGGAAGTTCGACGACAGTGTTAGCCTGATTGGCAAAAGGGGGCCTCTCTTCTAAAGTAGACTGATGAGCCTCAGAGAGCGGTACTATTTTAACCGAGCGATGCTCTCCGACAACGCGGCTATTATTTGCAGTGGCTACTTCTGCAGCAATTGCTGCAGTGTTGGGCTTATTATCAACACGACTGGCAATCATGGGTGGAACTTGTTTAACCGAGCGAGCACTCAAACTCTCCAGGGTGCCAGGGGTCTTTTCAACGGCTGGTTGCTGTGAACTTAAAACCGGTAAAGGTTGAGCTAAATGCACACGTATTTCAGCATCTGCAGCCGAATCCAAAGACGCGTTGTCAAGCACCTGATTATTATGAGTAACATTCTCAACCCGTTTATTAGCTATCTTGGGGGGAAGATTTTGTGGCACTCGCTGATCGGCACTAAAGCCTATATCTGCTAGGGTATCTTCCACCTGACCAGTCTGCCCAAAGCTTTTAACACTGTTAGCAACAACTGCAGAATTATCTATCGGTGGATGTTTTTTAGCGTCAGTGGATGACTCTCGATTAACCCCAAGTGCAGGCTCTGTGACAACGGCCGTTTTCGACAGCAGACTCAACAGAGCTTCGTAACAGTAGAGAAGCCCCCCGCCTAGTTTTATAACCAAGTCTCGCCAGGATAATTCCATAAACAAAGTTAAACCTAACATAGCACTGAACCACAGCACCACAGAACTTCCCTGCAAGCTGAACCAAGATACCAACCACTCGGAGAAGGCTTGGCCTATAATGCCTCCGGTGGTAAAAGGATAACTTAAAAATTCGTTACTTAAGTGCAGTGAAAACAACGCACAGCTACTAAAGACAAAGAGGATGCCGCCCACCACACGCAACATAACGAAAGGCAAGCTATCTAAGAGTGAAACTTGTTTACGCCGATAGAGGCGTATACAGGGGTAGAGCAACATCAAGGGTGCTACCCAGGCTAATAAACCTATAAATGAGAAGGTTAGATCGGCCCACAAAGCGCCAACACTACCCATCGAGTTTCCCACTTTTGGCTGATATCCAACATGCGACCAACCAGAGTCTTTTGCATCGTAGCCCAGAGAAGACATGAGACTAAATAAACAAAACCCGACCAGTACTAACAATACCCCATCTTTAATGATACGCGCGACTAAGTCCGTAAATTCCATCGGACCTTGCAGAGAATCCCGCGATATTTCCTTATCCTTTTTTTCTTTCATAACCACTTAATATAGATAAAATAAAGACCTAAAAATAACACAAATTGCCGTTATATACTGCGGCTTTTACAGATATATAGGCTTGCATCGATGACATCGAGACTAAATACAGCATTACGGGTAAAACACGCATTAAAAAGGGAAGTATCAATGATACCTCCCTAGTGGCCATCAAGCTTATGCATCAATCAGTGTATTCACCGTAATATTGCCATCCTCATCGAGAGAAACGTCAACTTCACCACCTTTTTCAGCTAACTCGCCAAATAAAATCATTTCAGCCAAAGGTTTCTTTAAGGCATCTTGAATCAATCTTTTCATCGGCCTAGCCCCCATGTGCTCATCGTAGCCTTTCTCGGCAAACCATGCTCGGGCACTATCATCCACATTTAAAATAACATTCTTATCATCTAACTGTGCCTGTAATTCAGTGAGAAATTTATCGACAACACCGGCAATAACTTTAGGGCTAAGCGTTTTAAATTGAATAGTTGCGTCTAGGCGGTTCCTAAACTCAGGGGTAAACAATTTCTTGATGGCCTCTAAACCATCACTACTGTGGTCTTGATGAGTAAAGCCCATTGAGCGACGACTGATATCTTCAGCACCCGCATTGGTCGTCATGACAATAATTACATTCCTAAAGTCAGCTTTACGCCCATTATTATCGGTCAGAGTGCCGTTATCCATCACCTGTAACAGGATATTAAACACCTCTGGGTGCGCCTTTTCAATTTCATCCAGTAATAACACTGAATGCGGAGATTTAGTCACAGCCTCGGTCAGCAATCCACCTTGATCATAACCAACATAGCCGGGAGGTGCGCCAATCAATCGAGAAACCGTATGTCTTTCCATATATTCAGACATATCAAAACGAATTAATTCTATGCCTAAAATCCGTGCTAATTGTCTCGTGACTTCCGTTTTACCCACCCCAGTTGGTCCGGCGAAGAGAAAGTTTGCAACAGGCTTACGTGGGTCATTAAGTCCAGCTCTAGAGAGGCGAATAGCTGAACTTAAGGAGGCGATTGCCTCATCTTGTCCCAATACCACCATTTTTAGATTTTTGTCTAATTTCTTTAACTGGTCGATATCTGAAACAGACACTGTCTTAGCTGGAATGCGGGCAATTTTAGCGACAACCGCTTCTATCTCGCCAACCCCTATTACCTGAACACGCTCACTCTCATCTACTAATCTCTGATAGGCACCCGCCTCATCGATAACATCAATCGCTTTATCAGGCATATTTTTATCATTGATATACCTATCGGCCATTTCAGCTGCTGTTCTAAGCGCTTCATCCGTGTATTTCAGGCCATGGTGATCTTCAAAGCGGTTGCGTAGCCCCTTGAGTATGGCATAGGTATCATCCACACTAGGTTCTGATACATCTACTTTTTGAAATCTTCTTGCCAGCGCCCTATCCTTTTCAAATATGCCACGAAACTCTTGAAAAGTGGTCGAACCGACACAACTCAAATCTCCGTTGCTGAGCATAGGTTTAAGTAAATTTGAAGCATCCATCGAGCCACCTGACGCAGAACCAGCCCCAATAATGGTGTGGATTTCATCGATAAACAAGATCGATTTATCCTGCTGTTTTATTTCTGACAGCAGTGCTTTTAAGCGTTTTTCAAAGTCACCTCGGTATTTAGTGCCGGCCAAAAGAGCCCCTAAATCCAAAGAATATAAAGTGTGGTCTTTTATCACATCGGGAACATTGTCCTCGACAATTAGTTTCGCCAAACCCTCGGCAATCGCCGTTTTACCAACACCAGCTTCTCCGACTAATAAAGGGTTGTTTTTTCTTCGTCGTGATAATATTTGCACAACACGCTCAATCTCAGACGACCTGCCGATTAGTGGATCTATCCTTCCCTCTCGAGCTTCAATGTTTAAATTTACAGCATATTTACTCAGTGCCGAATTTTCCGATTTTGCCGACTCTTCTGTTTGAGCGTCTGCCAATTTTTCATCGGTTTTTTCAGCGTTGGCAACACCATGAGAGATATAATTAACCACATCAATACGCTCGACACCAAATTGGTGCATGAGATATACCGCTTGACTCTCCTGTTCGGAAAAAATCGCCACCACCACATTTGCACCGGTCACTTGATTTTTACCTGAGGATTGCACATGAAAAACAGCCCGTTGCAGAACCCTTTGGAAACCTAAGGTGGGAACGGTTTCCACCCCTGTCACTTTATCCGACAGTAATGGGGTCGTTTCATTTATAAATTCTTCCAGGCTGTCGCGCATTTTATTCATGTCAGTTCCGCAGGCCGCTAACACTTTATGAGCATCAGCATTATCCAGTAGGCTAAGCAGCAAGTGCTCGACTGTCATAAACTCGTGGCGTAAGTCTCTCGCATCTTTGAAAGCTTTACTGAGTGTTTCTTCTAATTCATGATTTAGCATAATTATTTACCTCAAACAACTTCGACTTCACAGAGCAATGGATGTTTATTATCTCTGGCGAACTGATTGACCTGAGCGGCTTTAGTATCCGCTACATCTTTACTGTAAGTCCCACACACACCTTTACCTTGAGTGTGCACGGCTAGCATTACCTGTGTCGATTTTTCTTGGTTCATTGCAAAAATCATCATCAACACATCAATAACAAACTCCATGGGAGTATAATCATCATTTAATAAAACAACTCTATACAGAGCAGGCTTTTTAAGTTTGGGTTTTGCCTCCTGAATAACAACTTGATGGTCATGGGAGTGATCATCCTCAAAATTTTGGCTTTTAATGGTCAAACTAACATTAGGCATTTTCTATCTCTATCGATAATCTTTATAGTATTGTTATCATACCTTAGTGTGCTTTAATTGTATTTGGAAATAAAAGCTTAAAAAAGCGGGTTTTTTCTAAAAAACAAGAAAATGACACCTTGTTTCCAACTGAATACTTTTTACCATACGGATATTATCTTAAGTATTGGCCAATATGTGTTAAATGTAGCAGTATAGATCTATAACAATTCGCAACGGAACATGTGGAGAAAATAATGCAGTCAGGGAAAGTAAAGTGGTTTAACAACGCAAAAGGGTATGGATTCATCTTAGCGGATAGCAATCAAGATGAAGATCTGTTCGCCCACTACTCAGCCATTACAACTGAAGGTTACAAAAGCCTAAAAGCGGGTCAACCTGTAAACTTCGATACAGAGCCGGGCCCTAAAGGTACTCACGCAATCAATATCACCCCCATCTAAACTTAACCAACCTGCTTGGAGTTGACCTAGCTCAACTCTATTTTTTACTTACAGTGCCCTACTGATCGCTTCAATACGCTGCTTATTACTGGGATGAGAGCTCAAAAAACCACCGGAGTCACCCAACCTAGCTTGAAATACATAGATAACTTCAAGCATCGCAGCGGGTTGTTTACCTCTACCTCGTAAAAATTGCAGAGCATATTTATCGGCTTGCAATTCATCAGATTGCGAGAATTTTGCATTAACAGCTTGATAGGCGACACGCCCCAATTCTGATGAAGTCAAATCTCCTATCGCACCCGTGGTGGCACTAGCCGCTTGAAAAGCAGCACTGGTTAGCAGCTGTTTTTTCATTTGATTATAAGAATGTTTCAATTTCACATGGCCAATTTCATGGCCTAATACCGCCAATATTTGCTCATCTGACATTGCATCTAATAACCCTGAAAAAACTCTAACGGTTCCGTCGGGCATGGCGAAGGCATTTAATTGATTATTAAGATAAACTTTATAGTTAAAGTGAGCACCATCGATGATGGTGATGTCTTTGGTGATTCGCGCCAATCTCTTCGCATATCGACTAGTCTTGGGTGCTATGTGATTTTTCCTGTCCATTTCTAGCGCACTCAAATGTGCAGTTTTTTTAACCTCAGCTTCATCCAAAGTCACCGCGATCAATACCGATAATCCAGCGGCCACTACCTGACCATAATCTTGCTCTTTGACACAACTTGAAAGCACCATACTGAGCAAAATAACGGTTATAACTGTCAATAATTTCAAGCAATCTCCTCTAGCCCTAGAAATCTCTGATTATCCTAACTCATCTTCAAATTCTGTAATATCGAAAAAGACTTGTTGAGTACCAGTAGTGACAATTCCATGATCATCCATTTTCCGTTTTTCAATCGTCAACACATCTATATTTCGACCATTGTGCTGATGCATTTCCTGATCGATGACTTCCCAACACATATTTTTATGGCTGCCCAAGCTCCACAATACCGCCCGCTGAACTGACATATAAGACTCGACACCATTGTTGTTAATCATAATAGCCGCATCATAATTATGGCCGTGCCCGCCACTTAATTCAGACTGCACACAGGCCATCTTTTTAACCAAGCTTTTTAAATCTGTCATATATACTCCATTGATCAATATCTAATTTTATCAACAATTAAATTTTACCGCCAGTGTATTTCATTAAGTCAGGTTTAATTTTAGCAGCTGATACACTATTAACAATAAGTCCTAGTTATTAGGGGCGATTATAATTTCTTAACCAATAATAATTCTATCGCATACCACACTTCATCAGTAATCATCCGCTGTCTATTGGTTACTGCGTAGTGTCAACCATATCAGCATAAATCACAATATATACCGGATAATTCTATTTTCCATGGGGTAATATTTGTTATGCTAGCCCGATAGCGAAACAATTATGTTCAGCAAAAATCATCAGTAAAAGGCTCAAATTATGTTTATCAAAATAAAAAAGAAATCCGGTGTTTATATGGAACACAACGGCTTAGAAAAGCGTCATTTAGTTCCTGTCACCTCAAATTTTTTAATCAACCTCGAACAAGTGGCAGAAGTCTCTTTCTACACAATCAAAGAGAAAAAAATCCGCTTTGATTTAGAAGATAGAGAATTTAGTGTTCCTGTGCATACTCGCGTTATCCATCTACAAATGGCCTATGCGTACGCTCAGGTCAATGAAGTACACAGCAATAATAAAACCTCGCTGATTGAACGCTGTTACTACAAGTTCTACTGCCTACCAGATGAGGACAGCCAATATGAAATTCTTCGTGGAAAAATCGAAGAGTTCGTACTTAATCTATAACGCTATCTTCTTTAACGTCAACCACTCTTATATTGCCGATAGAGAAAAATAACTGATAGTTTTTTAATACAGGATCCTAATAGTAGCCAACACCATCGGCCACTTACTTATTTGAAAGCCGCCATCTTTTGCAAGGAATCAAACAAATATGGATATTAAAGACTTACTAAACCAAACCGACAAACTCCCCAATATACCTGAGGTAGTACGAGAACTAATCGTGGCGTTAAATGACCCCGACGCAGACTACCTCGACATTTCACAAAAAGTCGCTAAAGACCAAACTATTTCTTTAAAAATTTTACGACTAGTGAACTCCGCCTACTTTGGATTGAGTCGAAAAGTAGCCTCGATTGATGAAGCTGTGATCATGCTGGGTATGGGAAAATTAAAAACACTGGTCATAGCATCTGGCTTCGCCAATTGTGCATCCAATGTAGAAGGTATCGATTTACCTGCTTTTTGGTCGGATTCTTTTCAAATTGCAGAAATTGCCAAGTGGCTGGCAGAAATGACTGAAGCAAAGGTGGAGCCAGACCTCGCTTTTACTGCAGGTATCATCCACAACATAGGCCAATTATTATTACATATGGCACAACCAAACAAAGCAATGGCAATTAAAACTATTGTTAACACCACTGACATTAGCAGAATGGAGGCCGAAACAGAGCGCCTTGGATTCACCACCGCCGATGCCGGAGCGGCCTTAGTAGAGTCTTGGAAATTCCCAGAGGAATTAGGCGTGGCGATCAAACATCAAAACAATCCTGCTGCCCTGACCGAAAACCCGCAACTTAGCGCTATTTTATACTTGGCGACGACGATCAATAACGCGTCGAAGTCGGGGGCTAGCTTTGAGGATATCCTCGAGCGATATCCTGCTGATATTGCGGCACTTGCGGGTATCAAATCGAATATCGCTGACTACTTGCCTGAAGCGCTGGAACTAAAATCAGGTCTGGATAGTTTGGCTGCTTAGCAGAAATTTAATTTTTAAGCATAGCAAAGTATAACGCTGATTGCTTTGCTATGCTTATTTTTGACTGACTAGTTAGTGCCCATTTGAAAACGTATGTCGACTGCACAGGCCCCACTCTTTAATCGTTTGATCGCTGTTTTCACAACAATGCCACCATAAACAGACAGATATTGCCAGATTCAGACTTATAGCCTAAACTGTTACCAAGAAAACCCATATTTTTAGCATTTATCTACTCTAAAATAAAACGTTTTCTACTGCTTAATATATTGAGCAACTACTATTTATCACTTTTTAATCAGTCTTAGCCCCTTTATAAAACAACAGTCTTTAAACTTGGCCCGCAGTGAGGCTGAACTGTCATTGATAACAATACTAAGGTCAAACATAACTTTTAAGCTTAACTAAAAAATGCATAACAAAATTCTAATCTTAAAGGCCTCTATATGAAAGTGTCACAAAAAGTAGTACTTATCGCTTCAGCGATCGTCATCATTACCTTCTCAACTTTTTCCTGGCTACAATACAATAGTGTAAAGCTTGCTTCACAAGAAAAAGCCGCCAGCAATGTGGCTGAGACATCCAAGGTTATCTCCAATGAAATATCCAACTGGCTGAATGGTAAATTAGCGCTCATTGACATGGTTGCCAATAGTATTGACGGTGATTACAGTGCACTAAACATCCAAAAGGCATTTGACAATGCCGTTCTCGCCGATAACTTCATACTAATCTTTGGTGGTTTAGACACCGATGGAAAGGCTATTACCAACGACCCTAGCTGGGCACCACAAGGCTGGGATGCACGTAAAAGACCTTGGTACAATACCGCCAGAAATAATCAGCAAGCCAGCTTAACTGCGCCATATGAAGACGCTTCCACCAAAGAAATACTAATTTCAGCAGTGGCAAATATCACTGACAATGGCCGTTTCCTGGGTGCTTTTGGTGGTGATATCAGTCTAAAATCAATTTCTGATGCCATCAATGAAGTCAATTTCGACAATACAGGTTACGCCTTTTTAGTCAGCGCAGATGGCAATATTATCTCCCATCCAGATACACAGTTTAATGGCAAAAACCTCAGTAGTTTATTTACCGCTAAACGTCCTAAGCTTGCGACTACTCTCCAAGAGCTGGAACTAAACGGCGAGCAAGTATTAACTGCATTCCAGCCACTAAAAAGGCTGACCGGTAGCCAATGGTATATTGGCGTGGTATTAAACAAGGCCGATGTATATAGCGATGCTACTGCTTTTGGCTGGGCCGCTCTAATCGGTGCGCTATTGAGCGTACTAATTAGCGCAACTGCTCTGTTTCTAGTTATGCGCTCATTATTTCTGCCCCTGGAAGAAATACAGCAATCCCTGGTTGACATAAACTCAGGTGATGGGGATTTAACCAAACGCTTGAGCGCGACTTCCAAAGATGAATTCGGCATATTATCCAATGAGTTTAATGAATTTATCCAGCACCTACAGGGTATTATTATCGATGTGAAGCAGCTCTCCGCAGAAATCACCGATAACACTAATACTAGCTCTACATCTGCACAGCAAACGGCTGATGATTTAGTAAAACAACTCAATGAATTAGATAGCTTATCTGCTGCTATTAATGAGATGTCTTACTCTGCGAAAGAAGTGGCTGATAATGCACGAAAAGCGACATCTGCCGCCCAATCCGCCGACAACTCAGCCGCTGAAGGCTCTAAGATTGTCGCTCAAACATCGAGTTCAATCGCCAAATTAGTAACCGATATGGATGACACCGTACTCACCGTTAACAAACTAGAAAAATACAGTGACGACATTGAGTCGGTATTGACTTCTATCACTAGTATTGCCCAGCAAACCAATCTTCTGGCACTAAACGCCGCCATCGAAGCCGCCAGGGCTGGTGATATGGGACGCGGTTTTGCGGTCGTTGCCGATGAAGTTAGAGCGCTCGCGGCGCGTACTCAGCAATCAACCAACGAAACAAGCCTGATCATTGAGCACTTGCAACAGGGCGTTAAGGAGGCGGTAGATAAAATTGAACTCAGCCGCAACCTTGCCAATACCACGAGTGAAGAAGCTAGCAAGGCTGATGAAATTTTACTGGATATACGCAATTCAATATCACAGATCAATGATATTACCGGACAAATTGCCACCGCGGCGCAAGAGCAGAGTAATACCAGTGAAGAGATCAACGTCAACGCCGTCACTATTAGAGATATCAGTCAAAATGTCTCTGGCCAAGCTCAAGGGCAATCAGAGCTTTGCGCGGTGATTGCTGATTTCACTAAGCAGCAAGAGGATGCATTAAAACTATTTAAAGTTTAATAACTCAGCACACAATTATCTGTCGAGCTGATTTAATATCAACTGAGTAAAAAGCGCTAGTGATTCACTGGCGCTTTTTGTCGTATAGTCCCGCCTTATAAACCCCTCCCCTACTATCCACTCTTTTTAAAGCACATCGGCAATCGCTAAAAAATCAATCTTGGCGTGACTTGCAATGAATTACGCACGTCAAACAACCAGTAAGACCGCTAATATTCTCAAGCCTGTCTATTAATATACTTTTCCAACATCCACTATCAATAACACTCGCCACAACAGTGTTAGGACCCCAATAAAATGATTCATAAAATATTGATATCGTACTGGCGCCTAATTCGGCAGTTGCCCGTTTTATCTCAGATTAAAGCTGCTTGTCTCTATTAACTTTATCGCATTCATGGAACTCAACGCTATTTCGTATCTACACTACCACAGGCTAAACTGGCTAGATCGGACCGTCAGTTAGTTAATATTTATCACAGCAAACCACGCTATAGCGCGATGGCAAGGATACACATAGAGGCTGTCCATAAGAGAGCACCATTTACGGCAATTCAAGCCAAGTTTATAATTTTAATACGCCAGGCAAAAAAAAGCGCCAGCTTTACGCTAGCGCTTTTCATTTCCTGCTCTACCTGCCAGCTATTAACAGAATATGCTAATAGCTAACAGCCCAGCTTAGAAGTTTAGCGAAATATCTTTGTGTATTGACAGACAGCTGGCAATGCTCTTCGCTTGATCAACGGACAACCGCTCTTGCATGCGGATACCAATGGTCAATTTAATAGCCTGCTCATAGGTTTGTAAAGCAGGTAATAGCTCTGCGACAGCCCTAGTGCGCCATTCAAGCTCTATTCTGAGCTGTTCAACTGCCAGTCCATACTCAGACATAGCCTTTTCTATCTTAACTTTCTTTAAGGCACGACGCGCCTTAGACAACTTAGATTTAATACCACTGGAAGCACTTACTGCACTTAATTGGCGCTCCACTGCTTTAATCAGATCCATTGCAGGTTTCGCATCGGCTTTGGAAGTCACTGCTAAGATCACCTTATCGAGACCGATAATACTCGTCTCTAAAGCTGCCAGAGCATCCGCATCCTCGATGTTTTTAGTAATTTCGATGATCGGTTCATACGCTGCATCTACATTGCTGCGATAGTTACTGCGCGCTTTTCTCAACGAATCGGCAAGCCCGACGAACTCAGCACGTGATGGCTCCCATGTTGAGGGGATAGCCGCTTCTAACTGCTGCTTCTGCGCCGACAACTGCTGATTCTCACGCTTATAAGCGACGACAGCTTCAAGCAGCGAATCATCACCTTTAGCGCGGGATATCTGCAATAAATTATCTTCCAGAGACGCGTCGATACGACGTACTTTTTTCTGAATAGCGCGTACTTCAACATGCAGAGGACGATAACTTGGCGAATAGGCCTCTAACTCGCTCTCAGCTTTACGAATCGCTGCGACTAGAGAGAAGGTAGCTGCCGCATTGGCATATCCTTCAACTAAATTCTGCTGCTGTTTTTTCGGCAAATAACTGATATTAACCGATTTTGCTTGATGAATACTGGCGCGTAAACTATCGCCAATATTATCATATTCAGCAAACAGATAAGATTCTAGACACTGCTGGATTCTAGGATTCATCGGTGGTGGTGCTGTCTCTGAGAGTAGCGCAGTTCGATTCGGTAAATAATTCACCAGCGGTGGATACAACCCAGCAATCAAGAGAGCGGCCAACTGTAATCCTATAAAGGCGATCGCCCCTTTATAGATATCTAAGGTCTTGACGACGGCGGGCACAACCCCCCTTAAATAGAACAGAGCAAAACCAAAGGGCGGCGTTAAGAAGGACGTTTGGATATTGAGTCCAATCATTACCCCCAGCCACACAGCGGTAATATTAGCGCCTGGATCTGCCATCAAAATGGGTGCCACAATTGGCACTACCACTACTGCAATTTCAATAAAATCAAGAAAGAAACCCAAGAAGAAGATAACCAGCATGACCACAACAAACTGAGTCCAGAAACCTCCAGGCAAACTGGTGAGGAATTCTTTGACTAAATGCTCACCACCAAAACCGCGAAAAGCGGTGGTCAACATCGCCGCACCGATCAAGATAATAAACACCATCGAAGTGGTTTTGGCTGTCTCTATCATCACCTCGTTTAAGGTGTTTTTAATCTTATAAGTACGCCAAGTACTCCAAGAGATAGCGACCATCAAGACAAATACTGCGATGAGTGCCAAAATCACACCCAGCTGATCATGGTCTGTCTTGATATTTTTGATATTGAGATTAAAATTATCGACAATAAAGCCAATTGCAATGATAGAAACTATCGCCAAGAACGCTGGGTAGTAGCGATTTTTCTGCTCGCCGACTAGTCGGTAACCACCCATGATCATCGCACCGACGGCACCGATGGCCCCCGCTTGGTTAACCGTGGCAACACCGAGAATAATAGATCCCAATACCACTAGAATAAGCCCTAGAGGGGGAACTAATGCAAACAACACCTTAACCAAAAACTTACGGTCGTAATCACCCTCAAAAGGAACCGGAGGTGCCGATTCAGGTTTGATCAGTGCAGTGATTAAGATGTATGCAATATAGAGGCCCACTAAAATCAAACCGGGTATCATCGCTCCCATGAACATATCACCGGCACTGGCCGAGGTAATATCAAAGGATGAAGGCATGGTTAACTCGCCGGTAATCTCTCTGTAGTCAGCCTTGCGCATCGTGCCTGCCTGATCGGCAGCACTCGAGAGCTGATCGGCTAAAATGATCAATACAATAGAGGGCGGTATGATCTGCCCCAGTGTCCCCGAGGCGCAAATTATCCCCGATGCCAAGGGTTTAGAGTAATTATTACGTAACATGGCCGGCATCGAAATAAGACCCATCGCGATAACCGTGGCTCCTACAATACCGGTTGTGGCCGCTAGCAACGCCCCCACTATTACCACAGAGATGCCTAAGCCACCGGGAATGGGGCCAAACAACTGCGCCATTGCCACCAGTAAATCCTCGGCAATTTGGGAACGCTGTAGCATGATACCCATAAAAATAAACAGTGGAATAGCGATGAGGGTATCGCGCTCTACATCCCAATATAAACTTCGTATATTGGTCACTCCAGCACTTAACCATTGCACCGGCCCTCCCTGAGCGAAATACTCATCGGGGTTACCAGTAAATAGCCAGCCACACAGCGCGGCGATTGCAACAGCCAAAATAGAGGAACCCGGTAGTGCAAATGCCACCGGAAAACCTGAGGTTAGCGCCACTATCATCAGCACCACTAACAGTAAGAGGAAAAACAACTCCATGAATATAACCTTTAATTCGTATTAGTTCTTAGAAGACCGGGACAATTGTCGGATTATCCAGTTCGGGCTCGTCTCGTAAATCGGCAATATTGCTCAGCAAATAACTACTAAACTGCACCATCATTGACAGCGCAAAAATCACTAGATAGCCGACCATCATATATTTAATGTAGAGCCCGTAACCACTTTGCGATATTTCAAAGCTCAACAGCGGGCTGTTAATGCTGTTCCCTTTGCCCCACATGCCCATCGTCAAGATAATCCAGCATAGGGGAAATCCCAATAGCATGATGCCGAATGAATTAGACCAAGCTTTGGTTTTTTTACTAAAGCTTGCATACAACACATCAACCCTTACATGGCCGTCGGCCACTAGCGTATGTGAACTGGCAAAAAGGAACAGTGCGGCATACCAAAAACGCACTAAATCACCCATAAACGCCTGTTCATAAGAGAAGATAAAACGAAAGATAACGATTTGTAATTCGGCAAAAACCACCAGCAAAGCCAGCCAGGTAAAACCTAGTGATCGAGTGAAAGCCGCGATGACCAAAGCCAATCCCATCAATGGCAGGTGTATATTAGTGCCGCGTTCAAAGGGCCGCCCCAGAGAATCAATGGTGTCTTGATTGACAAAGTAGTGCAATAGATCTTCGACCCGTAAAAAAGAGATCGCCATATCGACAAAACCGACCAGGAGCACTGCCCAAAAAGAGGCGCGTATAATGAAACGAGCAAAAGATGCCAAAGTCTGTGCATCGGCTCTCAATCCTCGGTAGGGCGTTAAGGCAATAAAACTTGCCACCAGCATAATTGCCGATACATAACTAAGAGTTTGCCACCAGCCTAATTGCATTGCCGCCTCTGAAAGTGCTTTACGCGGCGCCTCTAATCCGAACCATTGCATCTGGGATAAATATTCCAGCATACTCGGCCATTTCAATACATAGGTTAGGTAGACATTGAACAAAAATAACAGGGTGATAGCAACCATAGAGCCAGCTACCATACGAGACGTCTTATCGAGCCAGTTATTTTTTTTGATTTTTTGATTTGATGACACGCCGATATTATCAGAGCTATCATCAACAGAAGGTATTACAGAGTTATTCATAGTATAGCGCCAGGCCAGAAAATAAAACTTAACAGGGTAAGCTAAGCACCTATCGCAACGTCTATTGTCACTTAAATTTGATAAAATTTAATATAGGTAGTATGACAAATATGCAGGGCTTGCGCCCCACATATTAAACAGTGCTATTACAGATCAAGTACGCGGTTACGCTGGCGTAAGTATGCCTGATCGGATAATTTAGCCCATGCTCCACCAGTAGCTCGCGCTTCAACAAAGCTCTCGTGAATCCGGTTAGCCAGATCACTGTGAGATTTAACAGTATCAAAGACTTCTTCAGCAGCTTCACCGAAAGCATCATAGATATCATCGCTAAATTCACGAACCTTAACGCCATGCTCATTTACAAGCTTTGCTAAATACTCGCCGTTTTTGGCGTTGTACTCAGACATCATCACATCGTTTTCCATCGATGATGCAGCTTCGATCATCAGCTGGTCGCCTTTTGACAGACCCTGCCACCATTCGTTGTTCATTCCTAGCGCTAACATCGCACCCGGCTCATGCATACCTGGGAAATAGTAGTACTTAGCAGCTTCGTAGAACTTCATGATGTAATCGTTCCAAGGCCCGACCCACTCAGTGGCATCGATAGCACCAGATACTAAGTTTTCATAAATTTGTCCACCGGGAAGTGATACAGGAGATCCGCCCAACTTAGCCAACACGTCACCACCTAATCCTGGCATACGCATCTTAAGACCCTTAAAGTCGTCGACTGAGTTCATTTCTTTACGGAACCAACCGCCCATCTGTACACCAGTATTACCGCACATAAGGCCTTTAAGACCGTACTCTGCAGATAACTCATCCCACAACTCTTGACCGCCACCGAAGCGAATCCAAGCGTTCATTTCTGTGTAGGTAAGACCAAAAGGTACCGAAGTGAAGTATGCAAAACCTGGGTGCTTACCTTTCCAGTAGTATTCAGCGGCATGATACATCTGAGCGTTGCCTGAAGCGACTTCATCAAATGAGTCAAACGCTTTAACCCGCTCGTTTGCCGCGAAGTAATTCACCACAATACGGCCGTCACTCATATCAGCTAAACGCTTAGCGAAACGCTGTGCGCCTGTTCCTAGACCTGGAAAATCTCTTCCCCAAGTTGCTACCATATTAATTTCCATACGCTCTTTAGCGATGGCTGGTGCAGAAATAGTTGCTGCGGCTGCAACGCCACCTATACCTGCTAAACCTGTTTTCAAAAGATCACGTCTTTTCATGAAGACTAACTCCTAATTATTATTGTTTACCTAGGACGAAATTTTTATAAGTGTACATACCCTTTAAATATAAACACCTTAATAAAGCGGTATAAGTAGAGCAGAATTATTAGAGAGTGTAAATTGGTTTTTTAAATACACTACCGAGTGTTTATTATAACTGTCGACTTTCTCTTACTTCTCTCCAAGTCAAACTTTATTAAGCTAATTTTCAATATTTATAGACTTTTAGACTAATACTTTAGTCGTAGAAAATGGCACTTTTCACTTACCATTAGGCAACCTGCATATGGGCACGAGCCGATACCTGACTCCCTAAGCCCCTAAAACTTCTGTCTCTCTATCCACACAGTTAAAAATCCCGCTACTTTAATCATCCCCGCTTGCCGTTTTAATTATAAGTAACCGCTTAAACCGGAAATTCGCATTATAAATAACATATTTACTAAAAATTTTCATTAAAACAACTATTTGATTTATTGAAGCAATCTAAGAACATCACCTAATATGAACGTAAAATAAACATTTGCTTTGTAGGTATTCAGCTTACATATATACTCCATTCAGCTATTGTTCATATACTGCAAAGGAGTCAATCAATGAAAGCCTCTATTGTACTATTACTGGTCTCTTTATCCTTATTCAATACTCGTGTCAGCCACAGTGCCGCGCTCGAATGGCAAAATTTTTCCTTTATCGAACAAAGTTTTCATGAAGTTGCACTGGGTAGTGAATATGGCAAAGGGGATTACCGAATTCGAAAATGGGTAAAACCCATCAAAATTTATGTACAACACGATAGAGGTGATGCTCATTTACAAAATCAACTTATCGATGCACACATCCAACACTTAAGCAGCATCACTCGCTTGACGATAATACGCGTGTCAACTATCGCTCAAGCTAACCTGAAGTTTTTCTTCACCGATCAAAAACAATTACTGCCACTGATTACTAAATACTCGGGCAGCGCGGTTGCCAAAATCAATATCGCTAAAACCTGTATCGCTAGTATCTCTCTCAACCGGTCGGCGCAAGTGCGCAGTGCAGAAATTTATATTCCGGTTGATTTTGCTTACCGCAAGGGGAAGTTAGTCGCCTGTATTGTTGAAGAGCTCACCCAAATATTGGGTTTACCACGAGACTCGGATAAGGTGTACCCCTCTATTTTTAATGACAAATCCACTGATGATCTTTTAACTGGCCTTGACGAAACCTTACTTCGCATCCTCTACAGCCCCAAAATTAAAGCGGGCATGACTAAAAAATCACTCTCTGGGGTACTAAGATCAGTGATTAAGCAACTAAACTCTTCAGGGCTAATCTCCTCGGCAAATCACCGAGTTAAACAAACTAAGCTCTACGCAATGTTAGGATATTAGCCGGGTGTATAAGTTCGCCTATTAATGCCAAGTCCTTGTGCATATAATGGTATTTTTTTAAAAGTAGATTGATATGAAACAAGTTGCAATCGTCACTGGTGGCTCTAATGGCATTGGTTTAGCTATCGCTGAATTATTTACCAGCGAAAATTACCGCGTGTACAATCTGGATATACAAGCGGGCGACGTTGGCGAGTATATCTATTGCGACATGAGCAATTTTTCTTCAGTACAACAGGCAATATCACAAGTTATCAGCCGCGAAAAAAGATTGGATGTACTGATTTGCAATGCGGGTATTCATTTGTCTGCCAGCATTGAAAACACCAGTGAAGCGCAATTTGATCAACTTTTTTCGATTAATGTTAAAGGTGCTTACGCAGCCATCCAGGCAAGTTTAAAGACCATGAAAGAACAGCGCAAAGGCGCTATCGTGATCATTAGTTCAGATCAAGCGCTGATCGGAAAAACCAACTCTTTTGCCTACAATCTATCCAAGCATGCCCTGGCATCCATCTGTAAAACGACCGCTCTAGATTATGCTGCATACAACATAAGGGTAAATGCTCTCTGCCCTGGTACGATAGAAACACCCCTCTATCATAAAGCCATTGACAGCTACTGCTTAAGCTCTGGCGCCAACAAAGATGAGGTACACCGAGCGGAGCAGGCGCTACAGCCTCTGGGCAGGTTGGGACAACCTGCAGAAGTCGCGCAATACGCCCTCTTTTTAGCCGGCGATAAAGCCAGCTTTATCACCGGCAGCTTACAAATCATAGATGGCGGTTATACCACGGCCTAATGATGAAAATAATCGACCCGCATCTGCATCTATTTGATAAGACCCAAGGTAATTACGCTTGGCTAGCCCCAGACGCTCCTCCTTTTTGGGAGGACAAAGCCCTGATCAATAAAAATTTCTCGCTGGATGATATACGTACCACTGCGCCAATTGAACATTGTGGTTTTGTCCATATTGAAGCGGGCTTTGATAACTCTTCGCCGTGGCGGGAACTAGCTTGGTTGGAGAGTTTGGCCGCTGATCAGATGAAAACTGTCGCCTGCGTGGACCTGACCCAGAGCACTGCGCAATTCAATGCGACACTAGATAGGCTCTGTCAGTATTCTAGCCTGTGCGGGGTGAGACATATACTCGATGAGAATGCTTATAAGTTATTACAAAACTCGCAAGTGCAATATAATTTAAGTCAAATAGCCGAGCGCGATTTGATTTTCGAGTGTCAGTTAAATGGCGCTGATACACAAGCCATAGATGCCTTGGTATTATGCCTAAAGCGCGAGCCAACCTTAAAAATCGTCATAAATCACGCCGCGTTCCCAGCGCCATTATCCTCTGAGTATGTTATTTGGCAAAACAATATGTCAAGGCTGTCCCATTGGGATAACCTCTTTGTAAAGGCCTCAGGGTGGGAAATGCTCAATAGAGCTTACCAGCGCCAACACATGCAAAAGATTATCTCCTGGCTCCTCGATAGATTCACTGAGGATAAGATAATGTTAGCCAGTAATTTTCCGCTGTGTCTTTTCAGTTGCTCTTACCAATCACTGTGGCACTGCTACAGCCAATTAGACTTTAGCGCCTCCCAGCTTCATGCTCTTGTCTATGCCAACGCCAAACGCTGTTACGGCTTTTAGCGCAGTTAACGGTATAATCACCACTGGCTTGCATTATGCTGAATTTTCTATCTATTAAGTAACCCACTAAATGAGTGTGCATCCGAATCAGCTCGCTACTGCGTACACCCCTTTCTTGGTAATTAACTGGTAATTTTCAACAATCCTGTTAAGTTCATTCAAACTGAGCGCTTTGCGGCCTAAAACCGCTCAAGCTCTCAAACTGTTAACCTTTAAAGAGAGTATTATCTTGAGTGATCAAAATCTGGCAGATGAGACTATTTTAGCCCAGGGCTTGGCTTTTATGGATGAGCAACACCTAGGCATTATTCCCGGGATATTTCCAAGCACTACCTACCAACGTAGTATCGATAACAGCTATCCAAACGGAAAAATTTATACCCGCGATCACAACCCCAACTATGAGCAACCCGAGCAAGTGCTAGCAGCTCTTGAAAAAGGCGAGGATGCGATGCTGTTCTCCTCGGGCATGTCGGCAGCCACTTGTGTGTTTATGGCATTAAAACCTGGGGATCATGTGGTTGTCCCCAACATCATTTACTGGTCGTTTCGCAATTGGTTGCTAACGTTTGCCAGCGATTGGGGAATAGAAACCACCTTTATTGAAAACGGTAATTTAGCCGCGCTAGAAGCAGCGGTTATCCCCGGAAAAACTAAATTACTTTGGCTGGAGACCCCCGCAAACCCCACTTGGGAAATAGAAGACATCGGGGCATGGGCCAAGATTGCACAGCAAATTGGGGCGCGTCTCGCAGTAGATAACACTATCGCTTCCCCTATCTTATGCAATCCATTAACGCTGGGGGCCGACATCGTTATGCACTCGGCCACTAAGTATCTCAACGGTCACTCAGATGTATTGGCCGGTGCGCTGATCTGCAAAGAAAACGATAACCACTGGCAAAAAATGCGCTCTATTCGCGCTTCAGGTGGTGCGGTACTCGGCCCTTTTGAAGCTTGGTTATTGATGCGTGGCATGCGTACTTTAGCGGTGCGCATGAAACAGGCTTGTAGCAATGCAATGCAGTTTTCCCAAGCATTTGAGCAACACCCACTAGTCACTCAAGTACTCTATCCCGGCCTAAGCAGTTTCAAGGGGCATGCACTGGCAAAAAAACAAATGAAAGGTGGTTTCGGGGGAATGTTAAGCATCAGGATCAAAGGTGGCGAGGCGGCCGCGATAAAAACGGCTGCCAATTTAAAGCTGATCAAACGCGCCACCTCTCTAGGCGGGGTCGAGAGCTTAGTCGAGCATCGCGCTAGTGTCGAGGGAGAGGGAACATTGTGCCCTACTGACTTGTTGCGAATTTCTATTGGCATCGAACAAGTAGAAGACCTGATTGCCGATATGAAGCAGGCGTTAGAAAGTTAGAAAGTTAGAAAGCATACGCAGTTTAGGGTAACTGCGTAGCTTTTTAGGTTTTTCCCGATCTTTATTTGACGACCACTCGCGGTGAGCGCATCACAATATCATCGTTTAATTCAATGCCGATGCCCGGTGCCTCAGAGACCACAAATTGACCATTAACTGGTTGAGGATCTTGGATACACAACTCGCGATTCCAAGCTTTAATCGCATAGGTGTGATGCTCGTGGATCAAAAAGTTGGGTATTGCCGTCTCTAAATGTAACGCAGCAGCGGTTGCGACTGGGCCACCACAGACGTGTGCCTGAATGCGAATATCAAAGATATCAGCGTAGTCACAGACCTTTTTAGTTTCTGTAAAACCACCACACAGACCAATATCCGGCTGTAGCACATCAATACTCATATCTTCAAAGTAGGGGCGCACTTGCCAGCGGTTGTACAAGCGCTCGCCACCGGCGATAGGCACATTGACTTTATCTGCTACTTTTTTATGGAGTGAGTGATTCAGATAGTTAACGGGTTCCTCATAGAACATACAGTCAAACTCTTCTGCTAGCTTGCCTAACTGGATTGCGGTAGTGACACCGGGCAGAGAGTGGCACTCGAAAATAATATCCACTTCATCGCCAACGGCATCGCGAATCGCCGCCAATCTAGCGCGGTACAGCTTCATTTCACCACGGGCGATAATTTTAGTTCTGTCGTAATAAGTATTGCCATCCTTGTCATACATAATAGGATCAACTTTAACCGCATCATAACCCTCAGCAACCGCCTTTAGCGCCGCTTCTGCATACTGTTCAGGCTGAGATAACGCTTTAAACTCAACGTCCCAGTCAAATTGTAACTGAGAGGCATAGGTGCGCAGGGAATCATTCACCTTGCCACCTAATAGCTGATAAACCGGCAAGTTAAGCGCCTTGCCTTTAATATCCCAGAGTGCGGTATCAATCGCACTCATCGCCGCATAGACCACTGGACCGCCCCCTAAGCCCCAAAAACTCTCACGCAACATACGCGACCAGAGCTTCTCTGTTTGAAACGGATCGTGACCAATCAAAAAGGCCTCTGCCATCTCTTTAATCATACTTGCCGCAGCACTGTGCCCTACATCGTAAGCCAAACCCGCCTCACCGACACCGCTAATGCCCTCATCCGTGTGGACACGTACAAAAACCGGGTTCCAAGACGTGCGCTCAGGACAGTGGATGTCAAAAATTTCTATCGATACTACTTTCATGTTTATCTCCAGACAACACTCTTACAAATTTCTACAATTACCGTTAAAGCATAAAGCTCGGATCTAATTTATAGGCTTTTCTCAACATAGCGGGCCAAATTTTTTGCCCGCCACTCTCGCCAATGTTAACTACCTGCTGCTGCGCTTTAATATTATCTAATATCTTTTGATCAATAGTCGCCGCCGGCTGCCCCGCTCCCTGTAACATCACTTGAATCTCGCAGGCGCGCTGTAAATCAAAGAAACGCATAAAGGCATCACCGACCGTCGGCCCCAAGGTCAAGCCACCGTGGTTAATCAGCAGCATGTGATTGGCTAGACCGAGATCTTGTTGCAAGCGCTGCTTTTCAGCGTCGTTAACCGCTAGCCCTTCATATTTATGGTAGGAGAGCGAGGCCAGTGAAAACATCGAGTACTGGCTATACGCCAGTAAACCCTGCTCTTGAGAGGCGACCACGGTGATCGCATGGGTATGCAAATGAATAACACAGTGTGCATCCGGTCGCGCTTCATGGATGGCACTGTGAATGGTAAAACCTGCAGGATTAATCACATAAGGTGTGTCATCGAGGATATTACCCTGCAGATCAACTTTGACCAAATTAGAGGCGGTGACTTCATCGAACGCCAAACCAAACGGATTAACTAAGTACTCATCAGTGCCTGCTAGACGCGCGGATAAATGGGTGTAGATGAGATCATCCCAACCTAAATCAGCCACCAGGCGATAGCAGGCGGCTAAATCCACCCGCAGCTGCCACTCTTGATCACTGACTTTTCCCTTGAGACTCTCAAAAGTTAACTCTTGCACATTTTTCCCCTGAGTAAATAAATGCTAAGTCGCTAATACTAGCGCCTTAAATGTTTAATTTCAGCTCTAAAGTCAGAGAAGCAGCAAATATCGTTATTTTTGATAGTTGCTAGTACGGGTGACATTTAATTTTATTTTTCTATTTCGCTATACAGCCAGGCCACAAAAGCGGTGACTGAGTTGGAGTGCGCTGCAACAGGATGCACATTGACATAGTGCGCTCCCACGACCAAAGCCACTTGAGAGGTGGCGGGAACCAAAGAGCCCAAGCTCAATTCTCGCTCAATATACACCATATTTGCCAGGGCAAGGCCATGCCCTGCAACCGCAGCTTGAATGGCAACATCATCTTGTTCAAATTTAAGGGCGCTCTCTATGGGCAGTGCTGCTAAGTTAAGTAATTCACTCCAGCGCTGCCAATCTCTGCCGGTTAGCTCATTGAGTAATAGTTTTTTTGTATGCAACTCACCGAGTGGGATAATTTCACCCTCCTCTAGATAACTGGGCGAGCAGACCACCAACAAACGCTCATCGAGTAGTTTACGTTGATGTTTGTTGGGGCCCCTCCTACTGAGCAATTGATAACTTATTTGAATATCAAATAATTTTCCACGGGTAGACTCTTCACTCGAACTCGCCTGCAACTGTACATCAATGTGCGGATAAGACCGGGCAAAACTGACTAATTTTGGCAGCAACCAACGTATGGCAAAGCTAGTGGTGACATTGATGGTTAATTGAGAACTAGGCGCTCGTAATTGTGCCGATACTGCGGCTATATCTTCAAGAGCAGGTAGCGCCATCGATAATAGCAGTCGGCCATCAGCCGTGAGGGTAATACCGCGCCCATTTTTTTGAAATAGCGCTCTGCCATAATAGTCAGCCAAGAGTTTCATCTGCCGGCTAATCGCCCCTTCAGAGATATGTAGCTCTTTTGCAGCTTGAGAAAAGCTCAAATTTTTAGCCGCACTGGTAAAATAGTGCAGCGCCGTCAGCGGGGGAAGTTTCACTGTTTATCTCTTTACAAAAACTCAAGTATATCAAACAATAAATCTTTTGTTTGCGAGTTGTTTGCATGCTTTAATCAAGGCATACAACATAGAGGATTTAACATGCCAATCGACACTAGCAGTATTCAACAAGACCTTTGTACAGAGCAGAACTTAATCCACTTCAACAGTGCAGGTGCCTCGTTGATGCCAAAACCTGTGCTTGATTGTCAAATCCAACATCTACTATTAGAGGCTCAGATTGGCGGCTATGAAGCGGCCCGAGAAAAAGCCACCGCTATTACTGCGATCTACTCAAGTGTTGCGACATTGATCAACTGTGAGGAAAATGAAGTGGCTCTGGTAGAAAATGCCACCATTGGCTGGTTCAGTGCTTTTTATTCAATCGACTTTAAGGCCGGCGATAAAATACTAACCTCAGAGAGTGAATATGGCTCAAATTATATGTCCTACTTACAGTTGGCGCGTGAAAAAGAGGTGGTGATTGAAGTCATTCCCTCAAACAGCGACGGCGAAGTCTGCGTTATTGCCCTGCAAAAAATGCTGGATAAATTCGTAAAATTAATCGCTATTACCCATATTCCCACCAACGGTGGCTTGGTCAATCCTATCATTGAGATTGGCAAAATAGCCGCTGCAAATAACATTTTATATTTAGTTGATGCCTGTCAAAGTGTTGGCCAACTGCCGGTGGATGTAAAAGAAATTCAGTGTGACTTCCTCTCGGCGACCTCCAGAAAATACTTACGCGGCCCAAGAGGTGCGGGTTTTTTGTATGTACGTAAAGCAATAACCAAACGCTTAAACCCACCACTAATTGACGTACGCTCAGCCACTTGGTGTGAGATCGATAGTTATCAATTACGCGACGATGCCAAGCGCTTTGAGAACTGGGAAAATAATTATGCAGCACTGCTGGGCATGGGCTGCGCAATTGATTATGCGCTGCATATTGGTATCGATAATATCGCCGCTTACAATACAATACTCGCCCGTTATCTGCGCCAATCTCTGGCGAAGCTCGACGGCATTTCCCTCTGGGATATTGGTCGCGAGCAATGTGCCATTGTCACTTTTTCAATGCGGGGAATAGAATCAGCTTTAGTGCAGACACTATTGCAAAAACATGACATCAATGTCAGCTGCAGTCAGCCGAGCAGTACTTTAATTGATGCTAAAATCCGTAAGCTGCCAGATCTTGTCAGAGCTTCCGTACACTACTTTAACAACTATAGCCAAATAGATAAATTAATCAATGTGTTAAAACAGTTTTGCCATCCAACTCCATAAACTAAACTAGCGGCTTTTGAGTAAATATCATGCAAGCTTTAATTATAATAGACATGCAACAATCACCCTTCAGTCAGACTGACAAATACGATGCTGCAGGAGTCATTCATCGGATCAATTTACTGGCACAAAAAACCAGAGAAAAAAATGACGCAGTGGTATTTATCCAACACGATGGGACCCTGCAAGAAGGATTGGCACCAGGCACGACAGGCTGGGAAATAATCCCTTCTCTACAGCCTCAAGCTGGCGATATTGTGATTAGAAAAACCACTAACGATGCTTTCTATAAAACACACCTTGAGGATTTCCTTCAGGAGAACAACATCAGCGACTTGTTTTTTTGCGGGTGGGCGACCGATTTTTGCGTTGACACAAGTATTAAAGCCGCCATCAGCCGCGACTATAAAGTGACCGTCGTCGCTGACTGCCATACGCTCAGTGATAGAGACAAACTCGGTGCTTCAGTACTCATAAATTATTACAACGAACTATGGGGCAAAATGCTGAGTCAAGTACAGGCGGTTAAGGTCACTAAAGCGGCACAAATTTATTGATCAAAACATTAGGGTCCGATTTAAAAATTTGCAAGATGGGCACAGCTTACACGCCTAGTGATCCAAGCAAACTTAGTCGATAGTTAGACAGTTTTTTGAGATTGCAGGAGCTCGTCCATACTCAAAATCGAAATTTTCCAACAGGCGATGAAGGTCTCTTGGGTTACCAGGGTGCAGCAGGTAATATTGCTGAAGAGCAGCAACAGGATGTTGCGAGCAGCAAATACGCCTGTGACTACATGGACGCAGCAGGCAGAGTAATGTAGGGAGTAATTACCGAGATGGTGCCGATGAGCGTCCTTTAATGTAGCCTTATGTGGAGGAGTTGACCGCACAGAGATCCACTCTTAAGGGGCGCTTGGGACTTATTCGCTACTTCCCTAACCATTGATACTTTGCAAGAGGGCTATTTTAAAGCATTGCAAACTCGCGCGACTAATATGTTGATCAGCATGTGATATTTGTTCAACGTATAGGGTTTCAGCTCGCTGGAATAGCATAAAATTCTGTAACGATTTTATCAGAGATTTAAGCAGAAGCTCTAATTTATCGGTTTCTATATGTAAGTGTATAATTCTCATCTGTTGTTGCTTTCTATGTACTTTAACGTCCATACGACCTACAAAACGTTGACCTTGCAGCAGCGGCAAAGTGAAATACCCATAAACTCTTTTAGCGGCGGGTACATAACATTCAATTTGATAATTAAAATCAAACAGCTCCCGCATCCTTGAACGCTGAATCAATAAATTGTCGAACGGCGATAATATTTTTAGCGCTTGTTGAGGGAGTCTTTTTTTCAATAATTCATGGTAATTTGCCAGCGCGTAATAACATTGCTGAAGAACGTTAACCACCACAATCACGCCCTGCTCTTCCAATATCTGCAACTGCTGCTGTATAGGGGCCTTTAAACCTTTGCGCAAATAGGCAATATGCTCAGCCCTTGCCAGCCCATTTGCCTTTATATATTGCAAAATCAAATGCCGACAGAGCTCTTCCATACTAGGCACACTACTATTTATGTTATCGGGCAGGACACGCTCAGTTAAATCATAAACCTTTTGAAAGCCGCGGCGCTCAACTACCATTAAATCACCTTGCATAAATAGCTGTTCGAGGGCAATTTTTGCCGGTTTCCAGTCCCACCAACCGCTTTTATTGTTATGTGCTTGCTGGAAATCTTTGGCCATTAAAGGTCCGGTAGCGGTGATGCGGGCCAATACTTCTCTCATTACTTTAGGTGATTTTTTATACCAGTGTTGATCACCATTTTTATAGGCCTGTTTTCTCACTAGGGAGTAGCGATAGTGAGACATGGGCAGGTAGGCTGCCGCATGCGACCAATACTCAAAAATTTTAGCACGACCCTGCAGTATCGCTAAACTACGTTCGCTATAGTCGTGAACTCGGTTAAACAAGCTATGTTGGTGCGCTCTTGCCACAACACTAATCGAATCTATTTGCACATAACCCATGTGCTCAATACTGGCTAATAAGCTGTTGTCAGTATTTACCCCCCGACTATAGCGCTGCTGTAAAACGACTAACTTCTGTGCCTGATTAATGCTTAATTGTAATGCTGACATCGCTATTTAGTTCACCTAAAATAAGAGGGTAATTGTGCTCTTTGGCAATTTTTAATACGCGGTTACCCTGTAATAAAGAGCGCAACGCAGTGCATGTTTTAATGACCATGGCCGCACAAGCAGAGCGCTTATCCATTAAAAACACACTGGGTTAGCGGCAACCACCCAGTCCAGCGCTACTACTTTGTGTGCAGAAAAAGATCTTAGTGTATCAATCATCTGTAAAGCATCGTAATAATCAGCGACAAAAAAATCACTCCTGTGCAGTAACAGCCTTCGCACTTGAACCTGAGGTTAAACCATTCAGATAGCTTAAGCTACCCTGCAACAAACGCGTCATAACCGTCACCAAAGCTCCCAGCTAGTGGAAAACCACCCTTAGTTTCGATTTGATCAACTATCAATTATGTCAATCGAAACACCGCTCTACACAAGTAAACACACCCGCCTGATTCATCATAATAATCGGACTAAACTTATATATCTGTAACCTTACCTTGGTTTTATAAAAACCTAATACTACATCCGAACAAGCAATGCTAAAGATGATAGCTACCTTTTCTCAATATCCAGCTACCGTTAGGATCTAACGCTAATGTTTAAACAGGCAATGATCACTGGCAGCTATGCTATTAATTGATATTACAGCTTATGTTTTCACTGGGTAGTTTTTAATTGGTACTATTATTTAAATTTACCATTTAATTAATCTAATTTTTAAAAATATCAGCTTGAACCCCCTAGTATTAAAAATGACAATTGCTACACTGCAGGAAAATAAATGCTTATTACAAAGAGAATTAAGATGCGTTATTTACATACCATGGTAAGGGTGAAAAATCTCGAGCAATCTCTACATTTTTACTGTGATTTATTAGGCCTCACGCAAGTGGACCGCCATGATAATGAACAGGGAAAATTTAGCTTAATATTCCTTGCAGCAGCTGACAACCCCAATGCCCAGCAAGATAAAAGTCCGCTATTAGAGTTGACCTATAACTGGGAGTCCAGTGATTACGAAGATGGCAGGAACTTTGGTCATCTAGCTTACGAAGTTGACGATATTTATGCCCTGTGTCAAAAGCTACAGGATGGTGGGGTGACGATTAATCGTCCACCACGCGATGGACACATGGCATTTGTTAGATCGCCGGATAATATTTCCATTGAGTTACTGCAAAAGGGTGCCAGTCTTGCGGCGACAGAGCCCTGGGCCTCGATGCAAAACAGCGGGATTTGGTAGACGCTTATAGGTAGGTTTTTTGGGTGTTTAAGCAAGTGTTTGAGAAATTATTCAACGACCCAGCAGTTGCTGTATCTTTCAATTACACGCTGGTGCGCAGCCATCGAAAAACCTTGTGCATCCAAGTAAAACAAGGGGCGGTACGAGTGCTGGCCCCCAAGCGCTATCCCGATCGACAAATAATGTTATTTTTGCAACAAAAACAAGCATGGGTCAGCTTAAAACTACAACAGCAAGCAGTACAAAAAACAGCGACAGAGCAAGTAGCCAACAATACATTATTGCTCTGCAAAGGAATCTATAAACAGAAAATCCTAAAATGTGCAGCGCAATTTTCACTGATAGAAACAGATCAGAGTATAGAGTTATACATCCCCAATAGAATCTCTGAAGCACAGCGCTCCGCCTATATTAAAAAGCAGCTATCCACATGGTATAAGCGACAAGCTCAACAATATTTACCGGCGCGCTTAGCGCAATTATCATCGCAACTCGCACTTCGACCTTCCACTGTGCTAATTAAGCAGTACAAAGCTCGCTGGGGCAGCTGTAACAGTCAGGGAGTTATCAGTCTCAACTCCCTGTTAATGATGACCCCTGATTTCGTCATCGACTATGTGATAGTCCATGAACTATGCCACTTGCAATACATGAATCATTCGCGACATTTTTGGGCACTGGTTAGCATCCATTACCCAGAGGTTAAACGTGCCAAACGCTGGTTAAAAGATCACCGCATACAACTCCAGTCATTTCATCAATAAGGACAAAAAATGCTAATTTGGCAGTACAAGAACTTCCAAGAGCTCTCAAACGATCAGCTTTACAGTATTATCCAAGTGCGACAAGATATTTTTGTCCTAGAGCAACAGTGTTTCTACGCAGACTTGGATGATGCAGATCAAGCTTGTATTCACTTTTTTGCAACCACGGCAGCCGACCCCTTAAAGATAGTCGCCTACCTCAGAATAACCCCGCCGGGCATTAAGTACCCCCAGGTTGCTATGGGCCGAATACTCACCACTCAAACCACCAGAGGCAGCGGTATTGGGGTTGACTTGGTGACACGTGCTCTAGCGCATATCAGTCAGGTTTATCCTGACCAAGATATTAAAATATCAGCCCAAGCTTATTTACAAAAATTTTATAGACGATTTGGCTTTAAAAGTATTTCAGAAATTTACGATGAAGATGGCATCGATCATATCGATATGCTATTAACTAGAGCATAATTTTTACGTTTCGAAGTCTGAAACTCCCCAGCCCAAGGAAGCTACTATGAACCTCGAGATGTTACTGCTGTACACAGTGATTGCGTTTTTTTATGTGATAAGCCCAGGGCCCGCTATTTTTCTGGCAATTGCCAATGGTCTAAGCGGCACTATGAAAAATGTCTTCTTTTCAAGTTTGGGAAACATCAGCGGTTTATTTTTACTCTCGACGGTTTCCATACTAGGGCTCGGTGCTCTATTACTCACCTCATCAAGCTTATTTTTAGCGGTTAAAATCAGCGGTGCCCTGTACTTATTATATCTTGGGCTAAAACAGATAAAACTGGCCAGTCATGCCAAGTTACCTTTAGCAGAACTCGCTAATAACGCCATAAAAAACCCTTTTCACAATTTTAAAGAAGGCTTTTTGCTCGCCTCAACCAACCCCAAGGCGATTATATTTTTCACCGCACTATTTCCACAATTTTTAGATATTGAGCACAATTTGGCGCTACAGTTTTTTAGCATGACCGCCATTTTTATGCTGCTCTCTCTCTGTTCTTTACTCAGCTATGCTTTTATCTTTAGGCAGGCCAAGAGCAGCTTAACCAAAGGTAATAGAATGGCTTGGTTTCATCGCATTACCGGTGGCCTTTTTATTGGCATGGGTGTACTGCTATTACAAATTCGCAGTCAGTAATCACTCTCTGGCCAAGCGCTTTTTACGGCGGACATTGCGCCATATATCAAAGACAAAGATTAATAGCGCTACCCAGATAAAGCCAAAAGTAGTCAGTTTACTTTGATCTAATTCTTCACCAAACATCAGGATCGCCATGATAAACATCAAGCTTGGGCCTATATACTGAAATAAGCCGAGCATGTAATAGGGAATCCTAGTGGCTGCGGCACTAAAGGCCAGTAAAGGCAGGGTGGTGACAATCCCTGAACTGATTATAATCAGATTTAACGAGAGATCATTAAGCGAGAAATTAGCTGTAGAGCTCTCCAGCATCCACCAATAAATTAGCGCGAAAGGAACCAAAATGGCCGTTTCGATAAACAGCGAAGGTATCGCTTTCAACTGTATTTTTTTCTTGATCAAACCATAGATACCAAAACTACTGGCCAGCGATAGGGACACCCAGGGAATAGACCCATAGACAATTAACTGTAATACCACCCCAAAGCCTGCCAGCGCCACCGCGAACAATTGAAATTTAGGCAACCGTTCATTAAAGAACAACATGCCCAGCGCCACGTTGAAAAGAGGGTTAATAAAGTAACCTAAACTCGCTTCCAACATACGATCATTATTCACCGCCCAGATAAAAACCAGCCAATTGACCCCGATTAATAGGGAGGTCAGCGCCAGCCACAGCATTTTTTTGGGCTGTCGAAGCACCTCAATCACCACCTTAACCTGACCGGTTAGTAACACTAATAAAAACAGTAGCACACAGGACCAGACTATCCTGTGCATAATGATTTCTAAAGGAGCTATCTGTTGGATTAGCTTGAAGTACAGCGGGGCAAAACCCCATAAGGTGTAGGCACAAAGGGCGTATAAAACCCCTTGCTTAAACTCGTTTGTTTGCATGAGTGACATATCTAAAAGAACTGCGGTTAAGGGGGTACTATTTCCAAAAAATACCAGAATATTCTAAGAGGAGTTATAACAGAATAAAATTATATACCAAGTAAAATATGTTGCAGTTTCTCTCATTGCCTATAGTCAGCTATTAATCGATGATTACTTGAACTTAGCCGATGTTAAATTGTTTGACCACCACCCGCAGTTCACCGGCAAGATTGTCCAGACCTTCACTGTACTGGGATATTTTTTGAGCCCCCTCACTCGACACATTAGAGACTAAATGCAAGTTTGAAAGTGATTGGTTAATCTGCTCACCGACGGTGGTTTGCTCTTGGGACGCGCTGGCTATTAGTGCATTCAAGTCGGTAATATTGGTGACCGCTATGGAGATAGTCTCTAAAGCTTCTCCGGCTTTCAGTGCTTTAGCACTGGCAGTTTGTGCTCGCTCTTGGCCAATACTCATCGCTGCTACTGCATTATCAGTACCGCCTTGCAGCCTCTCTATCGCTTCCTGGATCTCCTGGGTAGAAACTTGGGTTCTCTGTGCTAACGTACGAACCTCATCCGCAACGACCGCAAAACCCCTGCCTTGATCCCCTGCCCTAGCAGCTTCAATTGCGGCATTCAGTGCCAGTAAATTGGTTTGTTCAGCAATCCCTTTAATTACATCGACGACTGAGCCGATACTCTCACTATCAGCCTCCAGCGTTTTAATTTTCTGAGAGACACTCTGCACGTCTAACACCAGTGCATTGGTAGCCGATACCGCCTGATTTACAATCAGGCTACCTTGGTTAGCATATTCTTTGGTATCTCTTGCATCTTTATCCGCAAGCTCCGCGTTACTGGCTATTTGCTGTGCTGTAGAGACCATCTGATGCATCGCCGCCGCCACTTGTTCAATTTCATGATGCTGTGACTCAATACTGGCGTTGGCTTGGTTACTAAGTTCTGTCATATCGTTTGAAGCCGTTGCTATCTTATCTGAGGCTGTAGAAATATGCGTAATAATTCCATACATTTGCTGGATCATTTTATTAAAGCTAATGGCTATCTGACCCAATTCATTTTTGGAATTAACGGAAAGAGTGAGAGTCAAGTTGGATTCAGAAGCGATTGTCTCTATGGTGTTTTGCATTTCCTTAAGGGGAAACATGAGTGTGCGATATAAAAATATCGACATAAGAAACATGAATAAAATCACCAATGCCGCAATTATTCCCTGCGAAATCAAAGTATTATCATAAGCCAGATCAATTAACACTCTCTCCTTTTTGGCCTCGGATAATTGAAGTTGCATTAATTGATTAATTTTATCGCTGATTGGATCAATCTGAGCATAGAGGGGTCCGTCAAACTCTGCTAATTCCCCTTTGACATTACCCGTTAATTTTTTCAATTGCTGGGTAACTTCTTCTATGGCAAGATTGGCGGTGTTAAATAAAACTTCAGCTTCGCCAACCAGCACTTGCTCCTCTGCGGTTAATTCAGTGGCAATATATTTTTTCCACTTAACTTGGGTTTGCAACGCTGACACTTGAATAGACTCTAGAGAATTCTCCACGCTAATCAATCCCGCATTGGCTTTGTTAATGGCGTCTATAACAGAGACCGCGTAATTATCGGCGATCACTTTTAAATCTTCCAAAGGAATTATCCGATCATCATAAATACGATTCACCCCCTGTTTTGCCTCGCGCAGTTCCATCAGTCCTGCCGCTAAAACCACTATTAACCCGACAATCGGCACGATTGAAGAAACTATCAGCTTTATTTTGATTGAAATATCATTGAACATAACTACCCCATTATTGGTAATAGCTGACGCGGGGATTATCAGCTTAGATCTGATACCCCCACATTATCAGGCTATATAATTACTGTTTCTATCTTTAAAAGCCTAGATCATAACTGATTAAACTCAAGTGAATGCTCCAAAGCTTTTGAAATATATTGAAAAAGTGTCACCGTATGAGCGCAAAACTAACTATTGAGTTGAGTAACAGCCATTGTTTTGTTTTGTTTTTAAGACCTACCTAAATTTATTTTTAAATAGATTAAAAAATGTCTCTGGATCACGGCAAAACTAACTGTTGAACTGAACAACAGCCATTGCCTTTTTATAACCAACCCAAATTTAAAGACAAGTTAGTTAGCAGGCACAAGATTCGCTGCCTGCATATCTAAATCTCCCTCAAAGACGAGAGGGTGACTGATGAAAAGGATGGTCACATATCTGCTACGGCCTTAAGTGGCGATTTGGTTAGCGTTATTAAAAGCTAAACTCCCCCGCGATAGACCTATCCATAGAATAAATTATTTCAGATAAAGAAAAACCAAACGATAGTGACGATAATTCACCCCTGTTGGTAGATAGTGACTGCCTAGTTTTCCATCAATAACACCGGGGTTTCTTCGCTAGCTTTCTAAGTTTAAAACTTATTACAGCCCCCACTATGTTTCTTGCCTCTATCGTGTAAAATGCATTGAACTATTGGTACTATATATTTTATATCGCCAGTTATATCGAATAGTAACTACAAGGTTACTTCTTAAACTACTATGCGTACTAGGATTTTCCCAGTTTGAATCAGCCTCAAACCTTCAGCGACCACAACATTCGCCTAACGATAGAAGCGTTAAATAGCGATGGCCAAAACGTCACCCCTTGGGCAGTTCAATCTAGATTAGGCGGCGGGGATTTCCTGCGTATTCAACAAATAATAGATCAATTTTTCCCTCATTTGAAGAATAACTCTGCCCCCCATACAGAAGAAAACATACAATTTGTCAGCACTGACAAACCGCACTTTAATACACCCTCGAATACTGACATCATCAACAAACAAATGCCCTCTGAAATTGAAGCATCTATGTATCAAATGCAGACAACGCTAGGTCAAATGGCCAATCAATTGTGGAACAATGCTGCCAGCAATGCAGAAAACCAAGTCAGAGGTAAACTATTAAGCGCGCGGCAAGCTCATGCAGAGGCAACTCAGGCCCATGCACAAGCTGAAGATGCCAAACTTAAAATGCAGGAGACAATTAGTCAATTAACCGCGGAACTGGATGTTTTAGATGTGGACTTCAAACAGAGCCAAGCTGCCCTTGAAAGAGAGAGCAGCCAGTTAAAAGAGACTAAAAATCAACGGGATTCTCTGCTTAAAAATGTCGAGCAGTTACAGAGTGAAAACCAGAGTTTAGAACAGACCGCCTTTAACTCTAATATCCAAGCGGCAAAGGCAGAGGGTTTAGCGGAAATTGTAAAAGAACAATTGGCGCTCGCCAAACAATCGGAGAAACAAATTCAGAAATCTCTGGATCGATCAGAGAAAAAAGTTAACGAGCTGAACAGAGAACTACACAATACTGGTCAGTCGTTACGCGATGAAATGCGTGACCGAAAAGTCCCTCTCTATCCACAAAAAAGACCACGCAAGCTAGACCAACCGCTACAAGCTCAATACCCTGCGCAAGAGCTACCGCAACTCAACACTTTGCCGGACAGCGAGCCCCTCACTGACACTACCGAGATTTTGCCTACGATCAATAGTCCACTCACTCCCAATCCGAGCATTCAGGGTAAGGCTATTCAGGATTTGGGGCATTCACTGGTAATGACTAGAGCCAAAAAAGTGTCACAGGAAAAGACTCGCACTTTGAGCGACAAACTGTTTGCCCGTAAAAAAAGCCAATTTAGAGCCAAGAAAAAATAACCCTGTTTAACGGGCGACTCCCATCTGCAATTTAGCGGTTCTTTTTTACCTTCACATTATTATTAATATCCCGAGAGCGGCGAATTAAATCATCCCCCGCTGGGCTTGAATGAGATTTAGCCAACCGGTCATAAAGTAGTACATTGACGCTGGCGGCCAAGTTCATGCAGCCCTGAGTCGGCACATAAACGACAGCATCAGCGATATCCACCAGCGCTTGATCAACACTGCTATCTTCTGGACCAAAGATATAGATAGCCTGTTCTGGATGCTCAAAATCGGGCAGCGCTATGGCACCTTCAACCAGATCCACGCAGATCAGTTGGCGATGCTCAGTTTTATAATCCGTTAAATTTTCAACATTTTGCAGGGGGATTTTGGCCGAAATCTGTTTTGTGTCGGTATTAAAGCGTGCTGCTCTGTCATACCTTTTACCCGTATACAATACGGCATCGGCACTATAGCAGCCCACCGCTCGCATCACCGCACCAACATTACTGGGGCTTTTGGGGTCGATCAAACCTATGATGACCTTTTTATCTTCAAGCGCTCTCTTCATTTTTAACCATTTATTAATCTGTAAGGCCAATTGTTCTGGCTGTTCTAAGGGCAAAAAATGCCCACTATGTAAAATTTGCTGCAGGGTGATGTTGCTGCCGCTGTGTTGCATCCACTGCATTTTCTTGCGATCCACTAATGAATCACTGACGCCATAACACAACCAAGTGGGAACGCTCTGCTGAGTCAGCTGCTCACACAAATCCTCACGTTCAGACAGTGCGTTTAAATGGTGTTTCAATGCAGCTAGAGAGAAGCTCGCATCCATCTCCTTAATTAGCGAAATCAAATCCGTATCACCATGCGCAGTTGCATCTAAAAAGCTTAAAATCCGTGCTCTATTCAAGCCTTGATAATCATGGCGATCAATATTTTTCAGGATACTGCTGCGTTGCAAACGCTCTTCCTCTGGCAGTGCTGAAGGAGTATTAGCAATCAACATTAAACGCTGTAATTGCCCACTAAAAGACAAGCTAACCGCACTGGCCAAATAACCGCCGAGAGAAAACCCGATTAGACTAAAAGACCTGCCCTGACTGCTAGCAGTGATTTGCTCCACCAAATGTGCAACAACTTGTTGCACACTACCACTGAGGGGGAGAGTTAAATGCATCAATTGATGATCAGGGGCGAGACATGGCCATAGTTTCTGCCAAATGCGTTCGTCACACATAGTGCCGGGAATAAAATAAATGAGTGCCATGTTGCCTCTTATAGACTCTGTCTAGCCCGTACATTGCACGCACATCCGGGCTAGTGGTTATTTATCACTATATTTTCATTAGCAATTGATAAAATATTAATGACCACAGGGGGAAAGTCTAAGCGACCGGCCCCTGCGCCGATAAGTCAATATTGCCCTGCACTTCCTCGATCAACCACTGGCGAAAAGCTTTAATATGGGGCTCGTTTGCCCGACTTTCTAAACAGAGTGCATAAAATGAAAAATCGATCTTTATTTTATGGGCAAAAGGCATCACTAATCGCCCAGCGTCTAGATCACTTTGCGCTAATGCGATACGCCCAAGTACCATGCCCGCCCCTGAAATAGCGGCATTTAATCCGTGGTCGGCCACATTAAAATGCAGCCCTTTTTTTTGCGGGTTATAATTTAGCGAGACACTTTTAAACCAGTCTTGCCAATTGGCGATCGTAAATTTATTGGTGGTATGGGTATCATCGTGGATCAGCGTTTCAGTGTTTAAACTTTCAAGGCTAAAATCTTTCCTCTGGCGCAAAAACTCAGGACTACACATAGGTACCACATAATCATCAAATAGCTTCACTTCGCAGTACCCAGGGTAGTTACCACGACCAAATCGGATGGCCACATCCACATCATCAACTTGCAAATTTATTAAAGCTAACGAGGCGGAAATTCTCGCGTCTATCTGCGGGTGTAACGCCACAAATCTATACAGCCTAGGCGCAAGCCACTTGGCGGTAAACGCAGGAGGTGCTGATACTACCAGCACATTAGCAGCACTGCTACGCTCCAGTAATCGCATACTCAAATTCAACTGCTCAAAGGCTTGTTGTACGCCGGGATAGATCAGCAAACCCTGTTCGGTAAGCTCAATCGCTCTGTTCAGTCGATTAAATAATTTTACTCCAACAAAAGTTTCGAGCTGTTTAATTTGATAACTCAGGGCGGCTGGAGTAACAAACAGTTCATCTGCAGCTTGCTTGAAACTCATATGACGCACCACAGTCTCAAATGCTTTTAGCGAATTCAGCGGTGGTAATCTAGCTATCTTCAAGAGCACTCTACCTAGTCAGTTAAAATTTCTTTATCCGAACACTTAGAATAACTCGTTTGTCACATCTCTGACAAGTCCCTATATTTGCACTATATCGTTTCAACACAGAGATTATTCCCATGAGTAACACGACACACAGAACGTTTGGATTAGATGAAAATAATCAAATAGATTACGCCCAGATCACATGTTTAGAAAAAAGAGCCCATGTAGAGCGTGCTAAGGCATTTATGACTTATTTAAAGAAGTTAATTCGCGGTCATTAGTATGCCTCACGCTATGAGGCTGACTGACAGAGGTACTAAGTTTTTGGGGCTACTGCTGGGGTTAAATCTTGATTTTCTACCCGATCTGCCTTGGTAACGTAGGGAGCTTTTCCCTTGCTAACGCTTAATTTAGCCTTGGCTTTTTTTAAGCGTTTATTAAAAATTTGATTCAGTTTTTTCTTGCGGTTCATGATAAATACTCGAAAGGTTTAGCAGTGCCCCATTATATTACACTCAGGGAATTATTCACCAGAAAAAGACCGAAGGTACTCATAATAAATGCGATTGAGGCCACTCTAACGACTTGGCCTCACACTTTCGCCAAAGCCCATCAATGTGTCCCAAAGCGTTCATCTCAAGAAGTTCCAGCTATTACTGCTTTCTTTGAGCACAGGGAAACATCAGGCCTGGCTAAATCAAAGTTATCTTTAGTCGTACTATAACTCTCACCACCCATTTTACCAATCGCATGCAACGCCTTAGTTTGGATTCTGCCATCTTGGGTGCAGTGATCACTGCTGTGAATCGCCACCACCTTTAATAACATCAGAGTGCCGCCCATCGCTTTATCTGAGATATTAATGATCTGCTGCAATGTACATTCAAAACGCACCGGAGACATTGCCACTCCTGGGACAGCAACTTTCACACTTTGGATCTGCTCAATGCCAAGCTGCGCAAACTCATCCACCTCTGGCGGGAAATTAGCACAACTGGCATTCATTAATTGCGCGACCTGCTCATTGACAATATTGACCACACACTCACCCGTTGCTCGCAAATTGCTTAAGGTATCTTTATCTTTCAGGTCCCTAGGTTTTATCTGCGTCACACTGAGAATCAACGGATCACAGCTTGCCACAGTAAAAAACGAATAGGGTGCTAGATTCAAAATACCATTGGCACTACGGGTGCTCACCCAGGCGATGGGTCTGGGCACTATCGCTGCCACAGCGGCTTGATAACACTGCAGGGGGTCAATTTTATCCATATCTAGATACATAAAACGTCTCAATCTCAGAAGTAGGTACGCTCAGTTTATATAAGCCCGATTAAAAGCCAAGCACTTTATACTTCAGCCACTTCTATGACCGCTTTTTCTGCCATAGCATCTGCCTGCCACGTTTTGTACGCAGGCAAATTCAGCATGCGATCTAGGTACTGCTCGACGCTGCGTGGCACCTCAATTTGGTAGATGCTAAAACGTATCACTATCGGCATAAAAAAAGCGTCGGCAATAGAAAACTCCCCGAATAGATAGTCTCCCTCTGGATGGGCATCAAGACACTGACTAAAAATAGCAATGATCCGGGTAATTTCACTCATCGCCTGTTCAGACAATGTAATAGGCGCTATTGCCCTGCGTACATTCATCGGCATTTCTTCGCGCACGGCGAAGAAACCTGCATGCATTTCTGCACAAATAGAGCGCGCCAGTGCTTTATCTGCAACCGCTTGTGGCCAGCCTTTACCCTCGAGGTATTGATCGTTCAGATACTCGCAAATCGCCAATGAGTCCCAAATGGTTAAGCCATTATCGACTAGCACTGGTACTTTAAGACTCGGGCTAAAGCGCTGCATTTCCTCCTTCATCTGCGCCGTAAACAGCCACAGCTGTCGCTCTTCAAACGCCAGTGAAAAATGTTCCATTAACAACCAGGGCCGAAGCGACCAAGATGAATAATTTTTATTGCCGATGATCAGCTGCATAACATGCTCCTATTTATTGATGAGCAGAGTTTATTAATATTAGCTGTTGGGCACCAGCCAAAAATATTGATGCTTAGTATCAATAATATTGGTGCTTTTAACGATCAACAAAGTGGCAATTAACTGTTATGGTTAACTGCTTAATTTCCTCTTACCTTAAATTTACCGAAAAAATCACACTTATGGACATCGAACTTCTCAGAACTTTTGTAGTAGTCCTAGACAACGGCAGTTTTACCCGTGCAGCCACCCAGATAAACCGCAGCCAATCGGCGATCAGTATGCAGATTAAACGTTTGGAAGCACAATTAGACAGGCAGTTATTTCATCGCAGCGGACGCTCCTTGACCCTTAGTTTAGACGGCAGAGCACTGGTCCCCTACGCCAGAAAGTTATTATTACTGCACGATGAAGCGATGGACAATATTATCAACCGCTCACAGGCGAGAAATATTCGCATTGGTTGCCCTGATGATTTTTCACACACGCTACTGCCGGATTTAATTGAAATACTGCGACAGCGAATCCCCGGGGTACATATCTCATCGGTGTGCGCTAATTCACACATACTGCGGCAGCACTTGGACAATGGTGAACTAGACATCACTATATTAACCCGCCCAGATAACAGTACCGAAGGGGTCTTACTCTGCCAAGAGCAAGGCGTTTGGCTGTTCAACGACCCGCAGATTTTGCAGCGACGCCCCCTACCCCTTGCGCTTTTAGAGCCGGGCTGCAAATTTCACAGTACCGTCATCGATGGTTTAGAAAAAGCCGGGATCGATTATGAGATCGTCTGTGATGCCAGTAACTGTGGTTTATTGATAGAACTTGTCAGGCGCAACTACGCGGTGAGTGTGATGGCTGCCAATGCAGCCCCCAATGATATTTTCACCGAGCCTGAGGTAGCCGGGCTGCCCAGCCTGCCGGTAGCCGAGATTGTCATCTGCCTAAGAGGAGGCAATCAACTTATCGAGGGAATTTCACTGGAGAGTATTGCCACACAAATGGCGAATCTGACAATAGAAGCGGCTAGCTAAGTCTAAGTTAGTGCCGCCCAAAACTGAAATAATCGGGCTGTCCAGGCTGCTGCTGGGCAAAATATTCACCGAGCTTATAAAGTAAATTTCCCTATTAATGACTGCAGCGCTTCAGATTCTTTATCTAATTCATTACACAATTCAGTAGAATCGATCATGTTTTCTTTTGTTTTAGCGGCTGTTGTAGCGATCATTACGATATGTTCACTAATCTCTGATGTCGCGAGCATTTGCTCACTAGTAGCGGTAGCCACATGAGAATTCAATTCCGCCAACTTGACGATTTCGTCGGTGATACTAGAAAAAGTACTGCCTGTCTGGCTTAATTGATTGGAAGTCTCGACCGTATTTTTGCTATCTGTTTCTATCGCAGTCACGGTTAACTCAGCTTTGTTTTTAAGCACAGTAACCATGGCGTTTATCTGTTCTGTAGACTCTGCGGTGCGTTGGGCTAAAGTCCTTACTTCATCAGCGACAACAGCAAAGCCCCTTCCTTGCTCTCCAGCCCTGGCCGCTTCAATAGCAGCGTTTAATGCCAATAAATTAGTCTGGTCTGATATTCCTTTGATAACATCTACAATTTGAGTAATGGATTGTATTTCAGTCGAGAGCTCATTCACTGAAGTAACTGTAGAAGCCATAGAATTCTCTAAATCTTTCATTTCATCAATCGTTTGATTGACAAATTGAACCCCCTTCAAAGAGGATGTTTGTGAATCTGTCGCTACATCTGAGGCTTGGGTTGCACTACTGGAAATTTCCTGAACTGTCATTTCCAATTCATTAACCGCAGCAGCAACAGTATGTGTACTCTCAGATTGTTGTTCCGCTAATCGAGTCGCACTAGAAATTTTGCTGTTTACACTGCCAGAAATACTTTTCACGTGAGAAGCAGAGGATGAAACTTGCACAAACATTGCATGTAACTGCTCTAAAAATAAATTAAATTTCTGGGCTAAATCACCTATTTCATTATTATTCACCGGCAAGCGAGCCGTTAAATCACCATCTTTTTCTGTTAGAGAAGCAACAGCTTTTGTAATGACTTCAATTGGCTTGAAAATCTGCGTAATCATTAGCCTGATCAGCACAAAACCGATTAATGCGATCAAGAACCCAAAAATAATATTTTTGTTAATGGCTGAATTCACTGCCTCATATAACTGTCTTTCAGGAATTTCAGCAACTAAGTGCCAATTAAAAGATTTAAGCGGTGTACTTGAGATTAAATATGTACCGGCAACTCGCACATCAGATAAAATTTTACCATTAGAAATATCTGCTAATTTTACAGAGTTACCCATTAATGACTGATCCGGGTGCAGCTTTATTACCCCTTGCTCATCGACCAAATAAACAATTCCCTGCTCTCCAATTTTATAGCTTTTTATTAAGCTAGTCATTGAATCCAGAGAGCGACCCACGCCGCCAATCGCTTTACGCTCACCATCAATGACAATCGAATAATTAATGAAAACAGCTGCTTTACCCAAGCTTTTGTCAATATCAATGCTTAACTCATACTCTTTATTAGAATCAATAAAATCGTAAAACCAAGGGTCGCTACTTTTATTTATCTGTCGAACTAACCCCGCATGGGTATAATAGTTTTCAGAAGTACCAGATACGATAAAGGCAGTAATTGCGTTACTTTGAGTCTTTATTTCTGACAAGTACGACACAAACTCAGATTGTAGGTTTTCCGCTTCCCCACCCTTCAGCCAATTCTTGACGAATAAATTGCTAGCAATAGACTTTGAGGTAATAATTGGTTCAGCTAATTCAAGCTCAATGGCATTACGAACATCGCTTAACGCGGTAGGTAGTTCGGATTTTATAAGCTTTTCAGTGGCATGCGTTTTAATATTACTAGAAAACATGTAAGTTGAGACACTGAGTGGAAATACAATGGCAAAAACTAAACTAGCATAGAGTTTGTGTCTTAATAACATACAGATATCCTAAAAACTTCATGATTGATTGTCGCGAGTAATAACAAGCTCTCTCGCTAGACGGGTAAATAGATCGGCACTTATTGTCAAGATTATAGCATTTGTAGCGCTAATTTGAGGAAGATATTACCTGTAGCTGATTGCTGTTCAAGAAAGAGCCGACGAACTATAGAATAATGACCATCGATGCAAGAGCCCTATTCTAAATCCCCACATTAATGGAAGATAGTCTACTAAAGATTAGACCACTTTGTTTTCATAGGCAACTATCGGCACTGAACACATCAATATTCCCACCAAAAATCGAAAGTTGATGTTGATTTGCTCCCCTGAAAAATTAAGACTCGACGACACCAATCTGCAGATGGTCAAGGTAGCCATCTGCCTGATAGATGCCAGGCAACTCATCGAGAGCATATCACTGCAGAGCATTGCCACACCAATGGCAATTTTATCAGTTTAAGCGCTAAGTTGAGCGTAGCTTAATGCCGCCCAGTAACTCGCGCCCAGCGCCAATATATCATCATTAAAGTCATAGTGAGGATTGTGTAAACCCGCGCTACCTTGGGCCACATCATTGCCAATCCAAACGTAGGCGCCGGGTCGTTCCGCTAGCATAAAGGCAAAATCCTCCGCGCCCATGCTCGGCCCTAAATCCAACTTTAATTCACTCTCACCAACCAGCGTTTTTATCACCTTGGCACAAATTGCAGCCTGCTGTTTATCATTGACAGTGCAGGGCGCCACATTGCGATAATCAATTTCACAACTGGCGCCAAAAGCTTCACAGGTACTGCGTGCACGCAGCTTTAATTGCCGCTCTATATCTTTTCTTACTGTTTCGGTAAAGGCCCGACAAGTACCAGATAACTTAACGCTGTCAGGCACTATGTTATAGGCATCTCCGCCGTGCATCTGGGTGACACTCACCACTGCTGCATCTAGTGGATCCAAATGCCGGCTGATTATGCTTTGCAAGCTATTGATCACCGCCGCCGCCACCACTATCGGATCTACTCCCAAATGTGGCATTCCCGCATGACAGCCTCGCCCAGTGATGGTGATATCAAATACATCCATAGAAGCCATCACTGGCCCTGAGTGTACTGCAAACTGCCCGGCCGCTAAACCCGGCCAATTGTGCATGCCATATACAGTATCTATGTTAAATTTAGCAAACAGGCCCTGCTCACACATCAACTTCGCCCCAGCCTCACCCTCTTCTGCCGGCTGAAATATAACCACCACAGTACCCGAAAAATCTCGATGTTCAGAGAGATATTGCGCG